>DASUQY010000056.1:0-8939 GCA_036280315.1 Actinomycetota bacterium | reverse complement strand
ATCACGGCCGCGATCGTGAAGAGCGTGATGACGACTGTGAACCTGCGGAGCATGTTCATCTCCTCCTCCCCTGCGCTTCGGTGACTCGGATGCATGACGCGTTCCTCGCCCTGCGGCAACGTTCCCCCCCGGTTGCCATCGGGACCGCGATGGCGACGCTAGGAACGGATCCCTCTTGCGAAATCGGGGCTACCACGCGTATTTGCCGGGGCGACCACGCAGGAATGAGGAGCGCGGGCTTCGTAAGATGAGCCACGTGGCAAAGACCGATTTCTCATTCGACATCGTGTCGCAGGTCTCGATGCCCGAGGTCACGAACGCGGTCGACCAGGCCCGCCGAGAGCTCGCGCAGCGGTTCGACTTCAAGGACACCGGCACGGCGATCTCCCAGGACGAGAAAGTGATCGAGGTGCGCTCGTCCACCGAGGACCGGCTGAAGGCGGCGGTCGAGGTCCTGAAGGAGAAGGCCGTGCGACGCGAGATCAGCCTGAAGGCGCTCCACTTCGGCCCGGTAGAACCGGCGGCCAAGGGCACCCAGAAGCAGTCGATCGACGTGAACGTGGGGATCTCCGACGACAAGGCGCGCGAGCTGGTGAAGTTCGTGAAGGGTCTCAAGGTCAAGGTTCAGGCGCAGGTCCAGGGGGACCAGGTCCGCATCACCGGGAAAGCCAAGGACGACCTTCAGACGGTGATCCGGGCCATCAAGGAGAAGGACTTCGGCCTCGCGCTCCAGTTCGTCAATTTCCGCCCGTAGCCGCCTCCCGACGTGCCGCTTTGTCTCGCCGTTCAAACGACGAGTACAGTGCGCCGATCGGAGGTGGTCGAGTGGACGTCGAACGACTGAAGGCGCGGGCGGACGAGATCGCCGAACGAGAGAGCGCCCGACTGCTCGAACGGACGGCGGCGTCGAAGAGCTTGTTCGATCGGGCCATGCGGAGCATGCCGAACGGCGTGGCCTCCAACTTCCAGGCCGGCCACCCCTATCCCGTCTACCTGAGCAAGGGGCAGGGGTCGAAGGTGTGGGACGTCGACGGGACCGAGTACATCGACTTCCACGGCGGCTTCGGCGTGAACGTCGTCGGGCACGCGCACCCGAAGATCGTCGAGGCGATCCGCAAGGTCGCCGACCAGGGCATCCACTTCGCCGTTACCACGGAGACCACCGTCGCGCTCGCCGAGGCGATCTGCGAGCGGTTCCAGCTCGAGCAGATGCGCTTCGTGAACTCGGGCACCGAGGCCACGATGGACGCGATCCGCGTAGCTCGCGCCGCGACCGGCCGCGACCTCCTCGTGAAGATGGAGGGCTCCTATCACGGGCACCACGACTCGGTCCTGTTCTCGGTCGTACCGGAAGCCGACGTGCTCGGGCTTCGTCACAGCGTCGACCAGCAGGGCCGCACGTGGTACACGACCGAGCCGACCTCGAAGGGCGTGCCCCGCGCGCTGTGGGACACCGTGATCGTCGCCCCGTTCAACGACGCCAACGCGGTCGAGCAGGCGTTCGCCGACAACCCGGACCGGATCGCGGGGGTGATCCTCGAGCCGGTGATGATGAACATCGGTCTCGTCCCCCCGAAGCCCGGCTACCTCCAAGCGCTCCGCGACGCGTGCGAGCGGAACGGCGCCGCGTTGATCTACGACGAGGTCAAGTGCGGTGGGACGATCGCCTACGGCGGAACGACCGAGCGGTTCGGCGTGCGGCCTCATCTCGCCGCGTACGCCAAGGCCGTGGGCGGCGGCGCGACGATCGGCGCGTTCGGCGGTGAAGCTCGGTTCATGGACCTCGTCACGCGCGGCGCCGCGCAGCAAGGAACGTTCAACGGGAACCCGCTGTCGGCCGCCGCAGGTCTGGCCGCGCTCACCGAGGTGCTGACCAAGGACGCGTACGACCACCTCGGGAAGCTCGGCACGATGTTGGCAGAGGGTTGCGAGCGGGCCATCGGCGAGAGTGACCTCCCGGCTCACGCCGTCGACCTCGGAGCGAAGGGCTGCGTCTCGTACCGGAAGGAGCCACTCGAGAACTATCGCGACTTCTTGGAGACGATCCCCGAGCTCTTCTACGCCTCGTTCTCGTGGATGATCAACCGCGGGATCTTCATGACCCCGGGCGACGAGGAGCAATGGACGATCTCGGTGCAACACACCGAGGAGGATGTCCAGCGGTACGTCGACGCGTTCTCGGAGTTCTGCGCCGAGCTCGCGTCCTGACGAGACCGTGACGGCCGTCCGGGCCGTCTTGCTCGACCTGTACGACACGCTCGCGTGGACCGAGTGGCCCAGGCTCCGCGCGCTGTTCTCGGAACGAACCGGCGTCGAGCCGCGAAGGTTGATGAAAGCGTTCGCGACCACCCGCCGGCGCCGGTCGCTGGGTGAGTTCGAGAGCGTGGAGGGCGACCTTCGAGCGGTGCTCGAGGCGGCAGACGTCGAGGCATCCGAGGCTCTGGTCGGTGACCTCGCACGGCTGGAGGGCGAGGTGCTCGAGCGAGGCGTCCATCTCTGGGACGACGCGCTGCCGGTGATCGCCGAGCTTCGGGCGCTCGACGTACCCGTCGGCGTGGTCAGCAACTGCGATCACTCGACTCGGCCGATCGTCGACCGCCTCGGCATCGCGGAGGCGGTCGACGCCATCCTCCTCTCCTTCGAGGTCGGCGCGGCGAAACCCGACCCCGAGATCTACCTCGCCGCGCTCGATGCGATCGGAAACCCGGAACCCTCGGCCACCGTGTTCGTCGATGACCAGGCGGCATACTGCGACGCAGCGGTGGCCCTCGGCATGCGAACGCTGCTCATGCTGCGCGACGAGGCGTCTCCCGTTGAGGGAGTGAGCGAGCCCGGAGACCACCGGGTGATCCGGGACCTCCGGGCAGTCGTCGATCTTCTCTGAACGAACGGGCCGTCAGACGGCGAGCTCGCGCTTGATCTCCTCGAGACGTGCGACGCGCGCTTCCGTCGGCGGGTGCGTCGAGAACAGGTTCGCCAGGCTCCTCGAAGCCTGACGTCCGCGGAACGGGTTCACGATGAACAGGTGCGCCTCAGCGGGGCTCACCGTCGCCGGGACCGGAACCTGCTTCGCCGACGCCTCGAGCTTCCGCAGAGCGCTGGCCAGCGCGTCAGGGTCGCGCGACAGGATCGCCCCGGACTCGTCGGCCTGGTACTCGCGCGAACGACTCACGGCCATCTGGATGATCGCAGCGGCGATGGGCGCCAGAATCCACGCGAACAACAGCCCGAACGCGCCGACCGGGTTCTCGTCGTCCCCGCCGAACCACAGCGCGAATCGCGCGAGGAACGTGATGCTTAGGCCGATGGCCGCGGCGATGCTGGAGATCAGGATGTCGCGGTTGGCGACGTGCGAGAGCTCGTGGGCCAGGACGCCGCGGAGCTCACGTTCGTCGAGGATCTGCAGGATGCCCTGCGTCACCGAGACGGCGGCGTGCTCGGGGTTCCGCCCGGTCGCGAACGCGTTCGGCTGCATCATGTCCGAGACGTAGATGCGAGGCATCGGCATCCGATTCGTCTCCGTGAGCTCTCGCACGATCCGGTAGAGCTCGGGCGCCTCCTGCTCCGTGACGGGCTTGGACCGCGTCGTGGCGATAGCGATCTTGTCGCTAAACCAATACATCGAGAAGTTGAAGACAAGCGCGATCGCGAGCGCGATGATGGC
This sequence comes from Actinomycetota bacterium, assembly GCA_036280315.1. Taxonomy (GTDB): domain Bacteria; phylum Actinomycetota; class UBA4738; order UBA4738; family HRBIN12; genus CALGFI01. The sequence continues at coordinate 5,275 of DASUQY010000056.1, read as the reverse complement.
TCCCTGCGACCCGCCGATCACACTCCCGATGACGATGAAAAGGCCACCCAGGGCCGCGATCAGGATCCAGGTCTTGACTCTGTTCAGGCCGATCAACTCGACCTCACCCTCCTTCGAACGTTGCCGACATACGCGACGACCTCCGCCGGCGGCGAAGGTCGGTCGGTACCTGCATGTTCTCACAGGTCGTTCGTCACACCGCCTCACGGGGTTCGTCGCGAAGACGACGAGTGAGTCAGCGCTCGACGAGCGTCGAGAGCGGCGGAAACCTCGCGATGAGCTCAGGCCAGACGCCGATCGCGACCACCGCCACCGTCGTTATAACGGTCACTGCGGTTACGAGCGCCGGCGACATCAGCGGGCGGTCCTGCTCGGGCTCGACGAACAGCATCTGCCGAGGCACCGCCAGGTAGTAGTACAGGCTGATCACCGAGTTCACGATCATGATCACGGCCAGGACGGTTCCGATCCCGCCGCGCTCGATCGCCGCTCCGAACACCACGAACTTCGCCCAGAATCCGGCCGTGGGTGGGATCCCGGCAAGCGAGACCATGAACACGGTCATGGCGAAGGCGAGCAGACCCGCGCGCCGCCCGAGACCGGCGAAGTCCGAGATCAGCAGCCCGCGCGACTCGCGCGACATGGCGATCACGACTGCGAAGGCGCCCAGCGTCATGATCGCGTAGATCAGGATGTAGGTCACGGCCGCGGCGAACGCGTCCTGGTTCACGCCCATATCGGACGAGACCAGCGCGAACGGCAGCAACATGTAGCCGGCCTGGGCGATGCTCGAGTACGCGAGCAGGCGAACCACCTGCTGTTGCTGGAGCGCCACGAGGTTCCCGATCGTCATCGTGGCGATCGACAGCGCGGCGAAGATCGGCGTCCAGAACTCGTGCTGGTTCACGAACGCGACGAACATCAGCTGCAGCAGCCCGGCAAAGCCCGCCGCTTTGGACGCGGTCGCCAGGAAGGCGGCGACGGGAACGGGAGCTCCCTCGTACGTGTCCGGCGCCCAGAACTGGAACGGCACCGCGCTGACCTTGAACGCGAACCCGGCGACGACGAACAGGATCGCGGCGAGCACCAACGTCTCCTGTCCTCTCGGTAGCGGTCCGGACAGCGCCGTGGCGATCTCCCCCAGGTTCAACGAGCCCGTAACGCCGTAGATCAGGCTCATCCCGTAGAGCATCACGGCGGTCGAGAGCACGCCGATCAGGAAGAACTTCAGCCCCGCCTCGTTCGAACGCGGATCGGACTTTCGGAACGCCGCGATGAGGAACCCCGGCGCGCTGACGAGCTCGAGCGAGATGAACAGCATCAGCAGGTCCCGCGAGGACGGCATCAGCAGGCAGCCGAGGAACGACGTGAGCAACAGGAAGTAGTACTCGCCCTGGTAGAAGCGTCCATCGCGGAAGTATCGGAGCGAGATGAGCAAGACGAGCAGCGCAACCGCGAGGAAGAACGTCTTGAACAGCACGGCGAAGCCGTCGACGACGAACATGCCATCGAACGTCGTCCGGTTCTCGCCGATCAGCGTCAGCGTCGCGACGAGGGCGGCGGCGGTGCCGACGAAACCGATCGGCATCGTGAACCACTTTCGCCGCGCCGAGAGGAACGCATCGGCGATCAGCACGAGCAGGATCGTCGCTGACAGGATCGTCTCGGGCAGGATGGCGTGGTAGTCGATCGACTGGTTCATCGTTCGCTACGACCCATCTGAGGGGTGCACGATCTGATCTCTCAGCCCCCGCCCAGCACCCGCGCGAGCGCCTCGACCGGCTCCTGGGTTACGCCGAAGACCAGGCTCGGGAACAATCCGAGCGCCACAGTCGCAATGAGAAGGGGCGTCCACGAGACCCACTCGACGGCGACGACGTCGCCGAACCCCGCCTCGCGCCACTTTTCGGGAAGCGTGCCCATGTTCACGCGCTGGAGCATCCACAGGAAATAGCCGGCCGTGAGAATCGTGCCGATGCCCCCGGCGACCATGAACACCCGGAACAACAACGTGTGCCCGGCCTGATCGAGGATCGATGAAGGGTTGAACGCTGACAGCAGCGCCATCACCTCACCCCAGAAGCCGGCCAGACCGGGCAGTCCGAGCGAGGCGATCGCTACGAACGCGAACACGCCGCCGAGGTACGGAAGTTTCTGGAGCACCCCGCCGCCGATCTCGGCGATCTCACGGGTGTGGTAGCGGTCGTACAGCGAACCGACGCAGAAGAAGAGCATCCCGGTGATGACCCCGTGCGCGACCATGCCGAAGATCGCCGCGTTGATCCCGATCGGTGTGAGCGTGGCGATGCCGAGCATCACGAACCCCATGTGCCCCACGGAGCTGAACGCGATCAGCCGCTTCAGGTCGCGTTGGGCGAGGCACGCAAGCGCGGCGTAGACGATGGCGATCGCCGCCAGAGCGCCGATCCACGGCGCGTACTTCTCCGCGCCATACGGCAGGATCGGCAGGGCGATGCGAATGAAGCCGTACGAGCCCATCTTCAGCATGATCGCCGCGAGGAGCACGGAGCCGATCGTGGGGGCCTCGGTATGGGCATCCGGCAGCCACGTGTGGAACGGCCACATCGGCACCTTGACCGCGAACCCCAGCCCGACCGCTCCGAACACGATGAGCTGGAATCCCTGCGAGAAGCCGCCCTGCTGTGCGTACCGCTGGAGCTCCACGATGTCGAACGTGCTCGGCTCGGCGGTGAAGAACATGGCCAGGAAGCCGAGCAGCATGAACACCGAGCCGAACAAGGTGTACAGGAAGAACTTGATCGCCGCGTACTCGCGGTTGGCGCTCCCCCAGATCCCGATCAGGAAGTACATGGGCACCAGGACGAGCTCCCAGAACACGAAGAACAGGATCAGGTCGAACGCGATGAACGTTCCGGCCATGCCCGTCTCGAGCACCAGCATCAGTGCCAGGAACCCCTTCGCCCTTCCCGGGCTGGGGACGAACCGCCACGTGTACACGGCGCACAGAAACGAGATGGCGAACGTCAGCACGAACAGGGGGAGGCTGATCCCGTCGATCCCGACGTGGAATCGAGCAGAGATCGCCGGGATCCACGCCGTGTCGAGCTCGAACTGCAGCGCCGATCCCCCGCTGTAGTCGAATCCGACCAGGATCGCGATCGCCACGATGAGCGCGGCGCCGGTGAACACGATCCCCAGCGCTCGGATCGTGACCTCGTTCTCCCGCGGTACGAGCGTGATCACAAGCGCACCGGCAAGCGGCAGCAACGTCGCGATGGTGATCGCTGAGTTGTCCCAAGTCATCGGCCGACTTCCCCTCTCAGATCCGCGTGACCACGATGGCCAGGATCACGACGCCGGTGAACAGGAACGCCGCGTACCGCTGGACGTTGCCCGACTGGACGTAGCGGAGGATCCCGCCGGTGAATCCGGCGGTCCCGGCGGCGCCGTTGACGGCGCCGTCGATCACGCGCCGGTCGAACCACGCGACGACCAGTGAAAGCGCGCGCGCGAGCGCGGCCGCGCCGTTCACGACACCGTCGAGCACGTTTCGGTCGAACCAGTACACGGCCGACGACAGCCTGTCGCGGATCGGCAGCACGATGTAGCTCACGTACACGCGGTCGATGTAGTAGCGGTTCTGGAGCGTCGTGGTGACGGGGCCGAGCTGGAGTACCGGGTCTTCCTCACGGCGCCTCCCGTAGAGACCCCAGCCGACAGCGATCCCCGCGATGGCGACGATGACCGCGATGGCCGCCACACGCGGTGAGAACTCCGGTATGTGCGGCTCCTCGAAGAACACCCACTGCGCGAACGGCGCGCCGAGCTGCGGCGCGCCGACGAACCCGACCACCACGGTCGCCGCGGCCAGCGCCACAAGGGGTCCCGTCATCGAGACCGGCGCCTCGTGCGGATGTCCGTGCCCCCGGTAATCCCCGAAGAACGTCAACGCGACCCCACGGGTCATGTAGAACGCCGTGAGGAACGCCGTGACGAGGAAGGTCACGAACAGGACGGGATGGCCGTCCGACGCCACCGTGATCAGCTCGTCCTTGGACCAGAACCCGGCGAGCGGCGGGATCCCGGCGAGCGCGAGCGACCCGATCAGGAACGTCCAGAACGTCGTCCGCAGTGGCGCCCGAAGGCCACCCATCTCGCTCATGTTGTTGGAGTGCACCGCGTGGATCACCGCGCCTGCGCCGAGGAACAGCAGCGCCTTGAAGAACGCATGCGTCCACAGGTGAAAGAACCCGGCGGTTACACCCTCCGGCCCCATCGACAGTCCCGCAACCATGTACGCGAGTTGGCTAATCGTTGAATACGCCAGCACCCGTTTGATGTCGTCTTGGACGATCGCGAGCAACGCGGCTCCCAACATGGTGATACCGGCGATGATCGCCACGAATTGCAGCACGAAGGGATCGGCATGCACGAAGACCTCGTACAGCCGCCCGACCAGGTACACGCCTGCGGCGACCATCGTCGCGGCGTGGATCAGCGCCGAGACCGGCGTCGGTCCGGCCATCGCGTCGGGGAGCCACACGTGCAGGGGGAACTGCGCCGACTTGCCGATCGTGCCGCCGAACAACAGGAGCGCCGCACCCGAAACGAGCGCGTTCGAGGCACGGCCTTCGGCGATGACGTGCCCGACCTCCTCGATGTTCGCCGTCTCGAATCCCGCCGCAAACACGAGCGCGAAGATGCCGAACGTGAAGGGGACGTCGCCGATCCTCGTCGTGATGAACGCCTTGATCGCCGCGCTGGAGTTCTCGCGCTCCTCCCACCAGTGGCCGATCAGGAGGTACGAGCAGACGCCCATGACCTCCCAGCCGAGAAGCAGCTGGAACAGGTTGCTCGCGATGACGACGTTGAGCATCGCCGCCGTGAACAGCGACAGGACGACGAAGAACCACGTGTACCGTTGATCGCCGTGCATGTAGCCGACTGAGTAGATGTGAACACAGAGCGAGACGGCGGTGACGACGACGAGCATGACGGCGGCTAGGCCGTCGATGAGCTGACCCGCTTCGACGTGGAACGAGCCCACCTGGAACCACTCGACCGACTTGACGAACCGTCCTCCGCCGTGCTGCACGAACTGCCACAGCGCGCCGACCGACAGTAAGAACGCCGTGCCGACGGCGAGGATCCCGTAGACGGCTCCCTTGCCGGGCGTCCGCTTGCCGATGAACAGCGTGAGCACCGCCGAGACTGTGGGCAGGAGGACTATGAGCCAGGCGTTCTCAACGAACCAGTTGGCCGCGACCGGCGCGGCGGACTCCTGCCCGATCAC
>DASUQY010000055.1:0-5368 GCA_036280315.1 Actinomycetota bacterium | reverse complement strand
GAAGTCCACCGACGACGGCCGGCCGTCCTCGATGATCGGGTCGACGGACAGTCCGATCAGCTTCGTCTGGTACGGGCCGAGGTGGACCCGGAACGTTGCCGTCGCCTCGAGGTCGTCCACGTCGATGCGATCGGCGCGCGCGCCGAACTCGATCCTGGTGATCCGACGAACGCCGTCGCGTCCTTCGTAGACGAAGTCGATCCGGCCGTCCTCCACCTTCGGTGCCGCGGGGGGTCGAGATCCGTCACGGGTCATCCCCCGGACCTCGAAGATGTCGGCGAAGTCGGCCCCGAACGCGAACTCCACATCGATCGTGACAGGGAACGGGTTGTAGTTCTTCATCCGCACGCGCTCGAACAGCCGTCCGCTGATCGCCCGGATCCGCCGGATGTTCAGTGTCTGCTGAGGGACGGCGAGGACCTTTTCGTCGTACAGGTCCGGGTTGGTCAGATCGACGTGCGACATATAGCCGCGCTCGGACGACGACGACAGTAGGACCGGCGCGCGCCCATTGATCGTCAGCCGGAACCGCGAGAGGAACCGTGTGTCCTTGGAGTACAGCCCCAGGCCGTAGTCGGCCTCCTGCTCGAGGTTCCCTTCGAGATCGGAGTACAAGAAGGCGTCGCCTTCTTTGACCGCGAGCGTCTTGCTGGCGAGATCGGTGATGAGGACGGGCGACACGCCCTCTTCGGGACGGTCGACACCGGGAGGTGATTCGACTTCCGCTCGCCTCGACTCACTGCCGAGCGGGTTGACGCTCATCGGGTCACGCCGTTTCCATCGACACCCTCCGGCGGTCGACCGAGTCTAGGTTTGAGGTCTGAGCGGTTCAATGACATCGATCACACCATCGTCGCAGGACCGTGCGGAGATAAGGTCCCGAGGGCGCAGCCATGAGCAATCGTCAAGACTCGAAGACCTCGACCCCGGTTGCTCGAACGGGCACTCGGAGCACCCGCCAGCCCTCATCGGGCTCGGCGATGCGCCGACCATCGGTTTCGAACGCCAGCAGCGCCGGCCCCGAACCAGACAGACACACCGCGTAGCCGTCCGCACGGAGCCGACGGAACACGTCCCGGACGGTCGGCGCGAGTGTGAGTCGCGCGTCCTGATGGAGCCGGTCGTCGAGCGCGCCGGGTAGCTTCGCCGGGTTGCGAAGCAGTGCAACGATGGTCATCGCCGAGCGTCCGATGTTGTACACGGCGTCGTTCCGAGCCACCATGTCGGGCAGGACACGGCGCGCCTCCTCGGTCGAGATCCGCACACCGTCGGGGATCAGCACGACCGGCCGCAGGTCCGGATGGGGGTCGATGCGCTCGACCTCTCCGCCGCTCGCGATCACGAGCCCTCCGAAGGACGCCGCCGCCGCGTTGTCGGGATGCCCCTCGAGTGCATCGGCGATGCCGAACGTCGTCTCGGCGTCGCTCCGGTGCCCGAGGAGCGCTCGGGCGAGCGCGACGCCGGCGACGGTGGCGGCGGCGCTCGAGCCGAGGCCGCTCGCAAGCGGGATCCGATTGACGCCGTGAAGGCGATGGGGAGGGATCGAGTCGTCACCGTTCGACGCGGCCAACCACATGGCGCGGCTCACCAAGTCGGTGCCGTCAGTAGGGAGCTCGTCGGCGCCCTCGCCCTCCCACGTCACTCCGCCATCGGCCTCGGTGTCGATCATGACCTCGTTGCAGAGATCGAGGGCCAGGCCGAAGCAGTCGAACCCCGGTCCGAGGTTCGCCGACGTCGCGGGAACCCGCGCGGTGAGTCGCATCCCCGCGACGTTACAGGCCGAGCTCAGCCGCGACGGCGTGCGCGTCGGCGGGGATGGACGGCGGGTGGGCCGCGCCTGTGATCGCCCACTCCGGGTCCTTCAGACCGTGACCGGTCAGGACGCACACGATCGTCGACCCCTCGGGGAGACGATCCTCTCCAGCGAGCCGAAGCAATCCCGCAACGCTCGCCGCCGACGCCGGCTCCGCGAACATCCCTTCTCGTGCGATGCGCCGGTATGCCGCGAGGATCTCGCGGTCGGTGACCGCGAGGATCGCGCCCTCGGACTCCTTTGCCGCCGCGAGCGCCTTCTCCCACGACGCCGGGTTCCCGATGCGGATCGCCGACGCGATCGTCTGAGGCGTTTTCACCGGGGCACCTTCGACGATGGGAGCAGCCCCCGCCGCCTGGAACCCGAACAGCCGTGGCGGCTCGTGGATCACGCCGTCGTTCAGGTACTCGGAGTAGCCGAGCCAGTGGCTCGAGATGTTCCCGGCATTGCCCACGGGAACGCAGTGCACGTCCGGCGCGCGGCCGAGCGCGTCGCAGATCTCGAAAGCCGCGGTCTTCTGCCCCTGCAGGCGGTGCGGGTTCACCGAGTTCACGAGCGTCACCGGAAAGTTGGACGCGAGGTCCTGTGCGAGCTCGAGCGCCGCGTCGAAGTTCCCCTCCACCTCGAGCACACGCGCGCCGTGCACAAGGGTTCCCGCCATCTTGCCCAGCGCGACCTTGCCCTTCGGGACCAGCACGGCGCACGTCAGTCCCGCCTTTCCGGCGTAGGCGGCGGCGCTCGCACTCGTGTTTCCCGTCGAGGCGCAGACGACGGCTTTCGAGCCCTCCTCGAGCGCCTTGCTGATCGCGACTGTCATGCCGCGGTCCTTGAACGAGCCGGTGGGGTTGGCCCCCTCGTACTTCAACCACACGTCACACCGGGTCTCGTCGGACAGAGCGTCCGACCGCACCAGCGGCGTTCCGCCTTCGCCCAGGGTGACGACGGGCGTGTCGCCGCTGACCGGGAGACGGTCGCGATACTCCTCGATCACGCCGCGCCAGGGACGGGCCACTACTCTTCGGCCTCCACCCGCAGCACGCTTCGAACCTCCTCGACCGCTTGCAGGGCGTGCAGCTCAGCGACCGCTTGCTGGAACGCCCCCTCCCGAGCTCGGTGCGTCACGAACACGAGCTGCGCGTCTCGGCCCGTACCTTCCTGCCACACGCTCTTGATCGAGACGGCGTTGTCGCCCAAGACGCGGGCGATCTCGGCCAGCACACCCGGACGGTCCTCGACGCGCAGCAGGATGTAGTACTGACCCGTCATCTCGACCATCGGGCGGATCGTCCTCTCGTAGAAACACGTGCAGCCGATGCCGCGCGCATCGGCAACGAGGTTCCGAGCCACCGTGATGAGGTCACCGACGACCGCGGTCGCGGTTGCATCGCCGCCCGCGCCGCGGCCGTAGAACATGAGCTCGCCGACCTTCTCGCCCTCCACGAACACGGCGTTGAATGCGTCGCGCACGCTCGCGAGCGGATGCGTGGCCGGGATCATCGCGGGGTGAACCCGAACGGCGATCCGTTCGGTGTCATCGAGCTCTGCGATCGCGAGGAGCTTCACGACGTAGCCCAGGCGGCGCGCGGACTCGATGTCTTCCGTGGTGACACGGGAGATGCCTTCGCGGAACACGTCGCTGGCCACGACGCGGGCGTTGAAGGCGATCGAGGCGAGGATCGAGCACTTGGCTGCCGCGTCGTGCCCGTCGACGTCGGCGCCCGGGTCAGCCTCGGCGTACCCGAGCCGTTGCGCCTCACGCAGCGCATCGTCGAAGGAGCTCCCGTCGTCGGTCATCCTGGTGAGGATGTAGTTCGTCGTGCCGTTCACGATGCCGAGCACGCGACGAACGCGCTCCCCGGTCAGCGATTCCTTGAGCGGCCTGATCAGCGGGATGCCGCCGCCGACGGCGGCTTCGAAGTACAGGTCGAGGCCCTTCGCGTCTGACGCGTCGAACAGCTCACGTCCGCGAGTCGCCAGCAGCTCTTTGTTCGCGGTGACCACCGGCTTATCTCGATCGAACGCGGCCAGGACCAGCGACCCCGCCGGCTCGTTCCCGCCGATCAGCTCGCAGACGATGTCGACGTCGAGGTCCTCGACGACCTCCATCGGATCGGAGACGAACCGCGACGCATCGAGCGGCACGTCGCGTCGCTTGGCCGGGTCCCGGACGGCGACACGCGCCACCTCGAGGTGACAGCCGGCGCGACGCTGGATGTCGTCGCGATGCTCGTGGAGCAAACGGATGACGGCGGCGCCGACGTTGCCGCAGCCGAGCATCCCGACGCGGAGGACGCGCTCGTTCACGGCGTGGGTCCGAGCCACAGCGCCATCAGTATCTCGTCCTCGTAGCCGTAGGACTTCTTGGCGTGCCGAACGAGCCGCCCCTCCTCGACGAACCCGAACTTGCGGTACAAAGCTCGCGCGCGTTCGTTGTGCGGGTACACGGTGAGTTCGACACGCCGGACGCCGACGCGTTCGGCCCACGCGACCGCTTCCTTCAGCAGCTCTGCACCGATCCCTCGGCCGCGATGGCTGGAGATGACGAACATGCCGAACGTCGCGACGTGCTTGGTCGCCGGATGGTCGTCGAGCCGGTGGATGGACAGACCGCCGACGACGCGCTCGTCCTCCACCGCGACGAGGTGCGCGGCGCTCTGCGACCACGGCCGGCGGAACCGCCGGCGATAGAACCTCGGGGTCCGGTCCACGCGTTCGGACTGGATGAAGCGCCGTTCTTCCGCCACCGACCGGAACGCCTCGAGGAACGATCTGGCGTCGCTCGGTCGCCCGAGCCGGACGACCACACCGGCGGAGCCGACGGGCGTTCCGGTCCGCTGCTCGAGCTCGGTCATTGGGCGCGCTCGACGTCCTCGGTGCGTTCCATCGACTCGGGTGCCGAGACGCCGAGCAGGTCCAGGAGGTTGGCGATCACCTGCTTCGTCCCGACGCACAGCCACAGCCGCGCCTGCGTCAGTGCCGCGTCGTCCGAAAGCACCGGGCACTCCGTGTAGAAGCGGTGGAAACGCGCCGCGAAGCCCTGTGCCGCGTGCGTCAGGCGGTGCGGCGCGCGCCGTTCCGCGGCCGTTCCGATCTCGGCCGTCACGTCGGCCATCGCACGGAGGAGGTCGAGCTCGGCTTCGTGCGACAACCGCGACAGGTCGGCCTCGTCGATGGAACGGAGCTCGACGCGGCGCTCGGCGGCTTTGCGCAGGATGGAGGCGATCCGCGCGTGCCCGTATTGGACGTAGTACACGGGATTGTCCATGCTCTGCCGCTTCACAGTCTCGATGTCGAAGTTCATCGTCACGTCCGGGCTGAACATCAACAGGTGGAACCGCGCGGCGTCGGTGCCGACCTCGTCCATCAGCTCGTCGAGCGTCACGAAGGTGCCGGCGCGCTTGCTCATGGGGACCGGCTCGCCGTCACGGAGGAACGCCACCCACTGGTAGATCACGAACTCGAGCGACGACTGGTCGTACCCGAGCGCTTGCGCCGCGCCGCGAACGCGGGCCACGTCGCCGTGATGGTCGGCCCCCCACACGTACACGACGTGGT
>DASUQY010000054.1:0-10428 GCA_036280315.1 Actinomycetota bacterium | reverse complement strand
CCCGCATATTTATGCAGGACGTGCATGAATGGTCAATCATTCGAACCGCGGAAGCCTCGACTCACTCCGCCCGATCGAACCGAACGTCGGCCAATAGCGACTCGGCCTGTTCGACCGCACTGGCCAGCCACGCGCCGTCCTGCGGACCGCGGAGATCCTGACGCGGATACGCGAACTGGTTCAGCGTCTCGTCGGAGCCGAACTGGATCCCCTTGGTGGCGAGGTACTCCCCCACGGCGAACTCCCACGAGAACAGGGCGGTTCCGTCCTCGAATGCCTGGACCGTGTACGTCAGGAACCGGTTCGGGTGGGCGGCGTAGACGCGAACGCCCCGCGGGGACCGCTCGGAGCTCGGCTCGAACCCCAGTCGCCCAAGCGCCTGGTCGAAGCCCATTGGAAGCAGCCTACGTCGCGCGGGCTCCTCGACCGCCACCTCGTAGTGGTCCGCGTGGCGCTCGCGATCGACGAGGAATCGGTCGTCGTCTGGATAGAACACCGCGACGCGCTCGTCGTCTCCGGCGAACGCCCGAACGGCGTTTATCGACTCCCAGAGCGAGATCACCTGGAACTCCGCTCGGTCCCCGTCGATCCGAGTGAACACGAAGACCCCGCGGTTCCCCGGTGTTCCGCGGAGCTCCTTCACGCCGGTCTCGCGGAGATACTCGACGTACGGTTCGACGTCGCGGGACCTCGCCCAACCACGCCACGTGCGTGCGATCATCGTCGTCCTCCCGTTCGAGGGCGACTAGCGAACCGCCTTCAACGCTCCCTCAGCAAGCCCAGGCTCGTCGGAACGCGCTACGGCGCGGCCCCGCGCGACGGAACCTCGCGCCTTCCCGAGGCACGAGCGGAGCTCATCGGCGCCGTTCGCGACCATCGTCGCCGCTTTCACGATCTTGTTCTCCAGCGTGACCTCCAGCCCGTCGAGAACGGCTGCGACCTCCTCGAGCGCGACGCGCGCATCACCGGCGTCGCCAAACCGATGCACCACGCTGTACAGGAACAGCAGCACGGGCAACGCGGTCGAGTACGGCACGATGACGACGCCGCGGGCGAACGCTTCGGCGTGTGCGCGCTTCAACACCGCGTACGCCGCATCGGGCACCGCCGCAACAGCGACCGGCGCCGTCACCGCCGGGTCGACGTACTGGCGACCTCGCGAGCGCGGGTGGCGACCTGTCGTTCGACCTCGCGAGCACGGACATCGAGCTCGGCCGGATCCGCCGCCTCCAGCGCCTCGAGCTCGGCGACGGCAGTCCACTTGGAATCGACCGGCAGCCGCCGCCCGTCCGGCAGCTCGAGCGCGAACTCGACAATCTTGCCGTTCACGCGCAGATCGGTGACGAGCATCGTCGGCGGCAGCTGTGCCAGTTGTTCCCGGAGGACGTTTTCGCCGGCCCGGCCCTTCGAGGGGCCTCCCGCGAGCACGGTCGAGAGCCGTCGAACGACCTGCCACGACTCACGCTCGCGCTCGCGTCGTTCTTCGTCCTTGAGCGCCAGCATCTCGAGCGCCCGCCTGGCGCCCGCGAGCTCGGAGCGCACGCGTTCCGCTCCTCCGTCCTGAACCGTCGCGCCGTCGGCGAGCCGGCGGAGCTCGGCGGCCTGAACCTCGAGCCTCGCCTCGATCCGCCCCGTGTCGGCTATGGGCCTAGCGAGACTTCGCCGAGCGGCGACGGTCAGCGCGGTGCCGAGAGCAGCGCCGGCGGCGAGTGCGATCGCGACGTATCCGAAGGTGTCCATGTCGCGACCGTAGCTCGCCCCTGCGACAGGGTTCGCGGAACGCGTCCATCCGACCCGATCACGGCACGGCGAGTCGTCGCGCTCGGGTAGGCTCAGCAGCCCAGACCGATCACTCCCCTCGAAAGGCAGACCAGGCACCGCGATGCTCGATGTCGCCAAGCAGGCCGTAGATGCGGCAATGGCCGCCGGTGCCGACTATGCGGATGGGCGCGTCGTCACCGACGAGTCGGAGTCGTTGACCGTGCGCAACCAGCAGATGGAAGGCATCGACCGCTCGCGGTCGGAGGGCATCGGCATCCGGGTCCTGGTGAATGGCTACTGGGGGTTCGCGGCGACGGCGCGGCTGGCTCCCGAGGAGATCGATCGCACGGCCACGCTCGCCGTCGAGATCGCCAGGGCCGCTGCACGTCTGCCGATGGAGCCGGTTCGGCTCGCCGACATCGAACCGGCGACCGGCACGTGGCATTCGCCGATGCAGGAGGACCCGTTCCACGTTCCGCTCGAGGAGAAGGTCGCTCTCCTCATGGAGGCGACGCGGCGGATGCAGAAGGTGAAGGGCCTCGCGTTCGCGGAGGGCGGAATCGACCTGCTCCGCCGGCAGACCTGGCTGGCGACGAGCGAGGGCACCGCGGTCGACCAAGCCTCGGTCCACTCGGGTGGCGGCATCGAAGCGACCGCGATCGGCGACGGCGAGATGCAGCGCCGATCGTTCCCCAACTCGTTCCGAGGTCACATCTCCGCGGCGGGGTGGGAGCACATCCAGAAACTGGGCCTCATCGAGGAGGCCGAGCGCACCGGCACCGAGGCCGTCGAGTTGCTCTCGGCACCGGAGTGCCCCACCGAGGTCACCACGCTCGTGATCGACTCGGGGCAGATGGAGCTGCAGATCCACGAGTCGATCGGCCATGCGGTCGAACTCGACCGCGTACTGGGCATGGAAGAGGCGTTCGCCGGTTCGTCGTTCGTTCGGCCCGACGACCGGGGCAGGCTCCGCTACGCGAGCGACCTCGTGTCGATAACGGCGGACGCGTCGCTCGCCGGCGGGCTCGGCTCGTTCGGCTGGGACGACGAGGGTGTACCGGCGCAACGGCTTCCCATCATCGTCGACGGCGTCTTCCAGGACTTCATCTCGAGCCGCGAGACGGCCACCGTGCTCGGCCTCCCGAGCTCGGGTGCGATGCGCGCCGATGGCTGGCAGAACTTCCCGCTGATCCGGATGACGAACATCTCCATCGAGCCGCACGAGGGAACGCTCGGGGACATCATCGGCGACACGAAGGAGGGCGTGTTCATGACGACGAACTCTTCGTGGTCGATCGACGATCACCGTGTGAACTTCCAGTTCGGATGCGAGATCGCGTGGCGGATCGAGGACGGCCGTCTCACGCAGATGTACCGGAATCCGAACTACACCGGTATCACAACGGAGTTCTGGCAGAGCTGCGACGCCGTCGGCGGCCGCGAGGACTGGACACTGTGGGGAACGCCGAACTGCGGCAAGGGTCAACCCGGTCAGGTCGCGCGGGTTGGCCACGGTGCCTCGCCGGCACGGTTTCGCAACGTTCAGGTCGGGGTGCGGGGGTAGCACAGTGAGCGAAACGAACGTCCAGCCGAGGGAGCGAAGGCGAGTGTGCGGTTGATGCCCGGCGTCGTCGGGCCCGACGAGATCCGCCGCGTCGCCGCGGCCGCGCTCGAGATCCCGGGCGCGGACGCCGTCGAGGTCCTGTTCGTTCATGAATGGGGTGGACTCACCCGGTTCGCGTCGAGCTCGATCCACCAGAGCACGTCGCGCGAGGACACGGACCTCAGCGTCCGGGTGGTGATCGGCGATCGCGTCGGCGTCGCGTCGACGAACGATCTGTCGCCCGAGGGCGCTCGCCGCGTTGCCGAGAGCGCAAAGGAGATGGCCGGTGTTGTCGCGCCCGATCCGTTGTTTCCGGGACTCGCGCCGGCGAATCCCGTCGAGGACTCGTCGCGGTTCGACGAGGGAACGGCGTCGACGTCGCCCGAGCGCAGGGCGAACGGCGTAGCGGATCTCGTCGGACGCTTGTCGAACGGGCTCGAGGCCGCCGGCGCGTTCGAGACGATCGGGATGGAGGTCGCCGTCCTGAACACCGAGGGCCAGTTCTGTTGGGCGCCGACGTCACGCGCGTCGGTCACCACGGTGGTCACCGGAGCCCACGGTGGGACTGGCTTCTCGGAGGTGTTCGCCGCGAGCGTCGATGACGTGGACGCCGGGACGGTCGGCGAACGCGCTGCGGGCAAGGCGAGCGCATCGAAGAACCCCCGCGACGTGAACCCCGGGCGCTACACCGTCGTCCTCGAACCGTCCGCCGTCTCGACGCTCGTCGGATTCCTCGCGTGGATCGGGTTCGGTGGCCGGCAGATCGTCGAGGGACGCTCGTGCCTTTCGGGTCGCCACGGCGAACACGTGGCTGCGGATCACGTGACGATGTACGACGATGCCGGCCGTGCCGACACCCTCGGCGTGCCGTTCGATTTCGAGGGCGTGCCGCGCTCACGCGTCTCGCTCATCGAGGGTGGCGTGTTCCGCGACGGCGTCTACGACCTTCGAACGGCCAAGCAGGCCGGGAAGGCCACGACCGGGCACGCACTCCCACCGCCGAACCCCGAGGGTCCGTTCCCGTTGAACGTGGTCCTCGAACCGGGCGACACGTCGCTCGAGGACATGATCTCCTCGACCGAACGAGGCCTCCTGGTCACGCGGTTCCACTACACGAACGTCGTCCACCCAATCGAGTCGTCGATCACCGGTATGACACGGGACGGCACGTTCCTCATCGAGAACGGCGAGGTCGCGCACCCCGTGAAGAACCTCCGGTTCACGCAGTCGATCCTCGACGCACTCCAGGCCACGACGATGATCGGCAAGGAAAGCGAGCTCGCCAGCGAGTTCTTCTTCAGCGCGTCGCTCGTTCCGGCGCTCAAGATCGAGTCCTTCAACTTCAGCAGCACCTCCGACCACTGAGGGGCGCCCCGGCCGCGTTTGGCCCGACTGAACTGCACCAATAGACTGACTGACCAGTCGTTCTCGATCGGAGGGATCAGGCATGCAGGTCAGGGACATCATGCACGCCGACGTGAAGAGCACCACGGCGGACGGCAGCTTCGCGGACGTAGCCGCGGTGCTGCACGACAACTCCATCTCGTCGGTCGTCGTGATGGACGGCGAACGCCTCGCGGGCATCGTGACCGAACGCGACCTGGTGAACCTCGTGGCCGACGGGGAAGATCCGCGCTCGACGCGCGTCGGCGACCGGATGACGACGAACCTCGACACCGTGTCGCCACGAACGGACATCGCCGAGGCGGCCGAACACATGGCTCGGCTCAAGATCCGACACCTCCCCGTGGTCGAGGATGACAAGCTGATCGGGATCATCTCGATCCGAGATCTGACGAACTGGGCGGTTCACGAGCTGACGGGCGGGCACGAGCTTCCCGATCTGGAACGCAGCCAGGCCGCGTTGTCGGCCGCGGTCGAGGTCAACCGCGCGGAGCGGTAGCCGCTGTCACACCTTCGCCGCGCGCTCGAACGGCTCGCGCGGCCGCTCGAGCGATCCGAGCTGTGCGAGGTCGCGGGGGAACAGCAAGGCGACGGTCCAATCCGCGGCGATCTTCGCCCTCCGGGTGAGCGTGGGCATCGCGTAGAGGTGGTACGTGCGGTGCGCGAACCACGCCGGGAACCCCTTCACCTTCACACCCCAGATCTGGGCGACGCCCTTGTAGTGCCCGAGCGAGCACACGGCGCCGATGTTCCGATGGATGAATGGTTCGAGCTCCCGACCCGCCATCGCCGCCGCGACGTTTCGCGCGAGGCGGTTTCCCTGTCGCATCCCGTACTGCGCCGTGGGCGGCGACAGCGCTCCCGTCGTTCGATCGGGAACGGCGGCCGCGTCGCCTGCCGCCCACGCGTCGTCCACGCCCCGCACGCGTAGGTAGTCGTCCGTCAGGATGCGTCCCGCTTCGTCGACTGGAAGACCGGACGCCTTGGCCAGTGGCGACGGGCGGACGCCGGCCGTCCACACGAGCGTGTCGGCCTTGAACGAACTGCCGTCTGACAGCACCACCGTGCCGTCCAAGTACGACTCGAGGCGCGTGTTCACGGCGACCTCGACGCCGCGCTCAACGAGCCGGTCCTGCGCGTACGAGGCGAGATCGTCGCCGAGCTCAGGCAGGATCTTCGGCGCGACGTCGACGAGGATCCACCGTGGGTGCGACGGCGCGAGCGAGGGATACGTGCGCATCGCGTCGCGAACGAGGTCCTCGAGCTCGCCGAGCGCCTCGACGCCCGCGTAGCCGCCGCCGACGAACACGAACGTGAGCGCGGCCCGCCGTCGGTCTTCGTCGTCGCTCGCGGCGGCGACGTCGAGTCGCGACAACACGTGGTTGCGGAGGTGAATCGCCTCTTGCACCGTCTTGAAACCCACACCGTTCTCGGCGAGGCCGGGGATGGGGAGGACGCGGGATGTCGAACCCGGCGCGATGACGATGACGTCGTACTCGAGCTCACGCTCCTTGCCGTCCGCGAGCGTCGCAGCCGCACGACGTTCTGCGTGGTCGACGCGGTTCACGGTACCGACGACGATCTCGCAATGCCGAAGTGTGGTGCGAAGGGGAACCACCACCGCGCGCGGATCGATCGTCCCCGACGCGACCTCCGGAAGGAACGGTTGGTACTGCATGAAGTTCTCGGGGTTGACGACAGTGACGCGATGGCCGTCGCGCGCGGCTCGTTTCAATCCGATCGCGGCGTATAGGCCGGCGAACCCGGCGCCGACGACGAGGATGCGTGAACGAGCCATGTCGCCGCGGGGCTCAGCGGTTCATCGGGCTCGCTCGCGGAGCGCGGCGAAGTCGTCCGGGGCGCACAGGGCGCCGCCGAGCCGGATCGGGTCGTACCGCGTGCCATGACAGTCCGAACCGCCCGTCGGCACCAGCCCAAGCTGTTCGGCGACCGCGCGGTAGCGTTCGCGCTGCTCCGGCGTGTGGTCGGTGTGTTCGGCCTCGAGGCCCGCCAGCCCTGCATCCGCCATCTGTTCGATCAGGTCGCGCGGGAGCGGCGCCTCGCCGTCCCACATGCCCGGGTGCGCGACGACCGCCGCACCGCCCGCCTCTCGGATCAGACGGACCGCCTCGACGGGCGCGAGCGCGTGCTTCGCGATGTTGGCGGGCCGGTCGTCGCCGATCCAGACATCGAACGCCTCTTCCTCGGACGCGACGTGGCCCGCCTCGACGAGCGCCTGCGCGACGTGCGGACGAACGACGTTGCCACCGCGAGCGATCTCGAGCACGCGCTCCCAGGAAACGGGAACGCCGAGCTCGGCCAGGCGCTCGACCATGAGCTCGCCGCGGCGGAGACGTTGGTCGCGGAGACGACGGAGCTCGCTCTGGAACGCGCGATCGCCGAGGTCGACCCAGTACGCCAGGACGTGAACGCTCCTGCGGTCGTGCTCGGCCGAGAGCTCGACTCCGGGGACGACGTCGACGCCGGCACTTAGGCCCGCCGTCCTGCCCTCCTCGAGCGCCTCGGTCGTGTCGTGATCCGTGATCGCGATCACGTCGATGTCGCGCTCGGCTGCGAGACGAACCAGCTCGGCCGGGGCGAACGTACCGTCGGAACGGTCGGTGTGCGTGTGGAGATCGATCCGTGACATCGCTGGCATGCTCGCAGACGGAGCGAGCGCGCCTCAACCGGTCCGTCAGGCAGGGGAGACGAACGCCGGCGTGATCTCGCCGACCGTTCGAACACCGGCGAGGGCCATGGCGTTCTCGAGCTCGGCCCGCAGGATGGTCAACACGTCCACCACGCCCTGCTCCCCGGCCACCGTCAGTCCCCACACCGCCGGCCGTCCGACCAACACGGCCGACGCCCCGAGGGCGAGCGCCTTGAACACGTCGATCCCCCGCCGGACGCCGCCGTCGATGAGAACGGGGATCCGACCCTCGACCGCCGCGACGATCTCGGGAACCACCGAGATCGGCGCGGCAACGCCATCGAGCTGCCGCCCACCGTGGTTGGACACAACGATGCCGTCGACGCCCTGGTCGAGCGCGATCTTTGCGTCCTCCGCCGTCATGATGCCCTTGACCAACAACGGCAGCGGAGCGAGCTCGCGGATCCACGCGAGGTCGCGCCACGAGATATGCGGGTCGAACACGTGGTCGCTCTGCGTCGTGCCGTAGGGCATCTCGAAACCGCTCCGCGTGTCGCGGTGGCGCAGGCCCCCGACGGGAAAGTCCACCGTGAAGCAGACGGCGGCGTACCCCGCTGCGTGGACCCGGCGGAGGATCTCGGCGGTGAACTCGCGATCCGTGAACACGTACAGCTGCCACCACTTCGGGAACGTCGACGCGGTGGCGACCTGCTCGAGCCGGTCGAGCGCCGTGGTCGACACGACCATGATCGTTCCGACCCGCGCCGCCCCACGCGCCGTCGCCGGTTCGCCGTCGGGATGCGCGAGCGGCTGGTATGCCCACGGAGCGATCAGGACCGGACACGAGAGCGACGTCCCGAGCAGCTCCGTCGACGCGTCCGGGGGGTGCGCGCCGGTCAGTATCCGCGGACGGATCACCCACCGCTCGAACGCGCGCCGGTTCTCAGTGAGCGTCCACTCGTCGCCTGCGCCGCCCGCGTAGTAGTCGTACACGTCCGGCGGCAACAGCTCGCGCGCGGCGGGTTCGTAGTCGTCAACGGTGAGGTACCGACGCTGCTCGAGCATCGAGCCGAGCCTACCGGTCGGCGCGCGCGGGCGTACCTCCTGGCACCCCCGGATCGCGCGTCGCGCGCCCACGGTTTGACGGCGTCTCGCGGCGGATGTCTGCTACCGACAGAGTGCCCACGGGGGCACCACGGGGGGGTGATCGGCGAGATGTTCCTCGGCGAGGTAGTGGGCACCGCCGTCCTGATCCTGCTCGGGGACGGGGTGGTGGCCGGGGTCCTGCTCAACAGATCGAAAGCGCAGAACGCCGGCTGGGTCGTCATCACGTTCGCGTGGGGTCTTGGGGTCTTCATGGGTGTGCTGGCGAGCCTCGCCGTTACCGGCGGCGTCGCACATCTCAACCCCGCAGTCACGTTCGGGCTCGCGGCGATCGACGCCACCGACTGGGCGGACGTTCCGATCCTGATCGCCGGCCAGTTTTTGGGCGCCGCGATAGGGGCAACGCTCGTCTGGCTGGCGTACCTCGCTCATTGGGAGCAGACGGACGACCCCGGCCTGAAGCTCGCGGTCTTCTCCACCGGCCCGGCGATCCGAAACGTCACAGCGAACCTGATCACGGAGATCATCGGGACGTTCCTGCTCGTGTTCGGGGTCTTGGCTCTGGGACACGAATCGGTCGCCTCGCTCGGCCCGCTCGGCGTCGCCCTGCTCGTGGTGGGGATCGGAATGTCGCTCGGCGGTCCAACGGGGTACGCCATCAATCCGGCCCGAGATCTCGGCCCCAGGATCATGCACTTCGTTCTGCCGATCGCAGGCAAGGGCGACTCGGACTGGGGCTACTCGTGGGTCCCCGTGGTGGGCCCGATCGTTGGGGGCGTTCTCGGCGGCCTGATCGGCGACGCAGTCTTCTTCCAGTAGAGGGATCGGGCCCGGTCGCGCACGACCGAGGATCAGAAAGGGGCCGCGATGAAGAAGCTGATCAACAAGCCCGAGGACGTCGTACGCGAAGCGCTGCAGGGGATGGAGCTGGCACACCCAGACCTGCTGCGTGTGTCGTACGAGCCGAACTACATCGTTCGCGCCGACGCCCCCGTGCAGGGCAAGGTGGCACTCGTCTCGGGCGGCGGGTCGGGGCACGAACCGATGCACGGTGGGTTCGTCGGGGCCGGGATGCTCGACGCCGCCTGTCCCGGAGAGGTGTTCACCTCGCCCACGCCGGACCAGATGGAGGCGGCGACGAAGGCTGTCAACGGCGGAGCGGGCGTCGTGCACATCGTGAAGAACTACACCGGCGACGTCATGAACTTCGAGATGGCGGCGGATCTGTGCCGTGCCGAAGGGATCGACGTCGAATCGGTCCTCGTGGACGACGACGTCGCCGTGCAGGACAGCCTGTACACGGCGGGGCGGCGAGGCGTCGGCACGACGGTCCTGCTCGAGAAGATCGCCGGCGCCGCCGCAGAGGAACGGCGCTCGCTGAAGGAGGTCGCCGACATCGCCCGCGAGGTGAACGCGAACGGCCGCAGCATGGGCATGGCGCTGACCTCGTGCACCGTTCCTGCGGCTGGCAAGCCGACCTTCGAGATCGGCGACGACGAGATCGAGATCGGCATCGGTATCCACGGCGAGCCCGGTCGCGAACGGACCAAGCTCAAGCCGGCCGCGGAAATCGTGGAGATCATGGCGACCGCGGTCGTCGACGACGTCCCGTTCGATCAGGGTGATCAGGTGCTGGCGTTCGTGAACGGGATGGGCGGAACACCGTTGATCGAGCTGTACATCGTCTACAACGAGGTGGCGAAGTTCCTGAAGGGCCGCGGCATCACGATCGCCCGCAACATGATCGGCTCGTACATCACCTCGCTCGAGATGGCGGGCTGCTCGATCACCCTGCTGAAGCTGTCCGACGAGCTGGTCCGGCTGTGGGACGCGCCGGTCAAGACGCCGGGCCTTCGCTGGGGCGAGTGAAGATCGCCGGCGTGGCGGCGTCGTCGCATGGCGCGAC
>DASUQY010000053.1:0-3947 GCA_036280315.1 Actinomycetota bacterium | reverse complement strand
GTCGGCCCGCAGCGCGTCGACTTCCCCTCTGACGGCACGCTCCCGGCTGTTCCGGCGAAGCTCGTGGAGAACGAGTCGTCGTGGCTCGCGTTCACCGATCTCGTCTTCGTCGACCCGGTCGGCACGGGCTGGAGCCGCGTCATCGAGCCGGACAAGAAGGGCGGCGAGGGCAAGGAGGGCAAGGAGGGCGGAGGCGGCGGCGCGAACGGAAAGCCGGACGAGGCGACGGATCCCAAGGAGTACTTCGGCTACAAGCGCGACCTCGAGTCGATGTGCGAGTTCATGGGACGCTGGCTCTCCGAGCAGGGCCGCTGGGGCTCGCCTGTCTTCATCGCGGGCGAGAGTTACGGCGGGTATCGCGTCGGACGCCTCGCGCGGATGCTCCAGGAGGCGGCGGGCATCGGCCTGAACGGCGCGATCCTGATCTCACCGGCCCTCGAGATCACTCCGCTCAACCCGACGGACTACGACGTGCTCGGCTGGATCGATCGCGTGCCGACGATGGCGGCGGCGGCGTTCCACCACGGCCGCTCGCGCGCGTTTCGCAAGGGCGCGTCGCTCGACAAGGTCTTCCGCGACTCCGAGGAGTTCGCGACGGGCGACTACACGGCGTTCCTCACGCGCGGCGCGTCGATGCCCGCGAAGGAGCGTGCTCGGATCCTCTCGCGCCTCGCCGACGTCGTCGGCCTCCCGGAGGAGCTCGTCGTGCGCGCGGAAGGCCGCGTCGGGATCCTGACCTTCGTGCGCGAGCTCCTGCGCGACGAGCGCAAGATCCTGGGCCTTTACGACTCGACGATCACGGCCACCGACCCGTTCCCCGACCGCGTCGACTTCTCGTGGCCGGATCCGACGTTGTCCGGGATCACGCCCGCGTACACGATGGGCGTGAACCGGATGCTGCGCTCGGAGATCGGCGTCGAGACCGATCGCGAGTACACGCTGCTGTCCTACGAGGTCAACCAGTCGTGGAAGCACGACTCCGAGCACCACGCGTTCATGGCACCGCCCGGCGCGACGGACGACTTCCGTTACGGCATGGCGTTGAACCCGCACATGAAGGCATTCATCACCCACGGGCAGTACGACCTCGTGACGCCGTACTACGCGAGCGACCGGCTCCGGAACCTCATGCGCCTCGACCCCCAGATGGCGGAGCGGCTCACCGTCCAGCATTTCGGTGGCGGGCACATGTTCTACGCCTGGGAGACCAGCCGCCACGCGTTCACGGCAGCGATCGCGGCGTTCGTGGCGGACTCGGTCTAGTCGTGCGTCAGTCGCTGTCGGCGGCGTAGGCCGCCGCCAGCTTCTTCGGGGCCTGGATGAGCCAGGCGTCCTCGAGACGCATCCGCAGCTCTTCCGGGTCGACGGCCTCGAGCCGGATCTGCACGCCGGGCCAGCCGTCGTAGTGCGGGCTGGAGAAGTAGACGTCGGGATTCGAGTCCAGGATCAGCTGCTTCTCCTCGCGGTCGACCCGGATGCCGAGTCCTCCACCGTCGCGTTCTCTCGCGGCCCAGGCGAACAGCTTCCCGCGCACGCGGAACGCTGTGCGACCCTCGCCGGACTCCTCGACCTCGGGGAACGACAGCGCGATCTCCCTGACGGTGTCCCAGTCGACCACGCCGCCACGATAGTCACCGAGCGTGTGGTCGACCGGCCCGCTTCCTAGAGTTTCCGCGTGGAATCGAGCGGATCGAAGCGCGTCGAGATCCTCTTGCCTGTCCGGACGATCGTGCTCCTTGCGATCGCGATCGGGATCATGGCCGCGTTCGCCGCCATCGGTTCCACGTTCCTCGTCGTCTTCATCGGGATCTTCCTCGCGTTCGTCTTCGAGTACCCCGTCCGCTTCGTGATGGAGAAGACGCGGCTGTCGCGCGGGCTCGCGGCGACGGTCACCGTGCTCGGCACGGCGCTCGCGGTAGTCGCGCTGATGCTGCTTCTCCTCGTTCCGCTCGTCGGAAGTGTGCGCGACTTCCTCCAGGATCTGCCGGAGCTCGTCGAGAGCCTGCGTGCGTCCGACGAGCTTTCCTCGTGGCTCGGGGACTCGGGCGCGGCGGGCAACGTGCAGAACGGCGCGGAGGAGATCTCGCGCTCCGTCCCGGATGCGATCTCCGCGGTGCTCGGCATCGCGGGCAGCTTCTTCACGGTCTTCCTCGCCGGGTTCACGATTCTCTTCATCTGCCTGTTCCTGTTGACCGACGTCGGGAACCTGCAGCGCTCGCTCACCAGTGTCCTCATGCCGGGCGAGGACGCCCGTTGGCTGAACGTGTGGGAACGCGTGACGGAGACGATCTCCCGCTGGGCGATCGGGGTGATCATCATCGCGACGATCGCCGGGACCATCCAGGGGACGACGGCGTGGCTTCTCGGGTCGAGCTATGCGATAGCGCTCGGCGTCATCGCCGGCCTTCTCGACATGATCCCGAACATCGGCGCGACCATCGCTGGGTTCGTCCTCGTGCCAACGCTCTGGGCGGAGGAGGGGCTCACGGCGGCGATCATCATGCTCGTCGTCGTCCTCGCCTACCAGCAGCTCGAGAACAACATCCTCACGCCGAAGATCCAGGGGAAGGCGGTCCAGCTGTCGGCCTTCTTCATCATCGTCGCGGTGACGCTCTTCGGCGCGCTCCTCGGCGTGCTCGGCGCGCTCACCGCGGTGCCGCTGGCCGCGACGATCCAGATCTTCATCCAGGAGCTGACCAAGGCGAGGCGCGAGCAGGTCGAGGCCGCGCGCGCGGCGCTCGACACCGCGTAGTCACGCGAGCGGAGCGCCGAGCAGCACGGCGACGGCGCCGACGACGCCCGCGACCAGCAGCGTGAGCACGACGCCGCGCCGCAGCGCGAGCAGCGCGACGGCTGCTCCGGCGAGCACCGCCCACTGCCATCGCTCTTGCAGAGCGAGCGCGAGCGGGATCGCAGAGCCGAGGATCGCGCCGATCGCCGCCGGGCCGGCGCCGTCGAAGAACGCGCGCACGTCGCGGTTCGCCACGATGCGGTCGAAACGCTGCGCGCCGGTGAGCACGAACGCGAACGACGGGGCGAATGCAACGACGGCGGCGAGCAGCGCGCCGGGTACCCCTGCGGCCGCATAGCCGACGACGGCCACGGTGTGCGTCACGGGCCCCGGCGTGACCTGCCCCAGCGCGACCGCGTTCAGGAACTCCGCGTCCGTCATCCAGCCGTAGCGTTCGACGGCATCGGCTTGCATGAGGGGGATGATCACGAAGCCTCCGCCGTAGGAGAGCGCGCCGACCTTGAAGGCCACCCACGCGAGCGAGGCGAACGTGCCGCTGCTCGCCGCGAGGACCGCGAACGCGGCGAACGGCGAGATCGAGAGGCCGCCACCGGCGAGCCTGCGCCAACCGACCTCGACGAGGCCGCACGCGATGAGCACGGCGACGAGCCAGGGACCGAGCGTGGCCGCGGATCCGCCGCCGAGCAGGGTGTATATGACGAACCTCCACCGGACCTCGGGCGCCACTCGGGCCCAGGCCGGGCGGAGGAGCAGGAGGCCCGCATGGACGGCGACGGCGGCGACTGCGGCGCCCGCACCGGCTCCGGCGCCGCGGATCCAGTCGGGCGGCGAGCCCAGGAAGACCGCGGCGAGCGCGACGATCAGGACGAGCCCGGGGACGACGAACGCGAGACCTCCGACGACCGCGGCAGCAGGGCCGCCGGTTCGCCATGCCGTGTAGATCGCGAGCTGGGTCGAGGCGGGACCGGGGAGCAGGTTGACCGCCGCCAGCCCGTCCTCGAACTGCGGCGCGGGCATCCACCTTCGTCGCTCGACGACGAGCTCGCGCAGGAGCGCGATGTGCGCCGGCGGGCCGCCGAAGCCGACGATTCCGATCCGTCCCCACGCGCGTGCGATCGCTCCGAGCGTGGGCATCGGGCCGCTAGCCCGCGGCAGTTCCGATCGCCGCTTCGCCCTCGCCCACGGCCACGACGTC
>DASUQY010000052.1:0-10355 GCA_036280315.1 Actinomycetota bacterium | reverse complement strand
CCAAGGCAGCCGCGCCACGGCGCCTCAGCTGCACCATTCCTTTCATACGCATCCCGAGGTGCCTGTGGTTGGAACGGCTGTTCAAACGACGGGCTTCAGCCTCGGAGGAGCCCAGCAAGGCGCGGGACGATCTCGACCCCTCGGAGAGATCCGAGCGACCCGCGGGCGCAGGCGCGCTCGCCGTAGCTCTCGCTCCCGTCTGAGGTGACCCCCACGCCGGAGACCACCAGCGGCACCGGATCCGGCGTGTGCGCCTTCCGCACGCACGAGGTCGAGTGATCCGCGGTGACGGCGACGAGCGTTCGCGTCGGATCGATCATCGGCAGGACCTCGCCGAAGAACGCCCGGTCGATGAGCTCGATCACGTCGCGCTTGTCCTCCGCGCGGCCGTCGTGGGCCGGCACGTCGGGACCTTTGATGTGGATGTACAGCGCGTCGTAGCCGTCCAGCGCGTCGGCGGCGAGCCGCGCCCACGTCGAGTAATCCGACTCCATGAGCAGTCGCGGCGCGTCCACGGGCGCCATGCCGAGGAGCACGGCTATGCCGCGTTCGACCGGCATCTCGACGAAGCATCCCCACTCCGGTCCGAAGCGCTCGCGGATCGGCGTGAGGTTGGGCCGCGCGTCGCCACCGTCCCGCGTCAGGATGAGGTTTCCCGGCAGCTTCCGTGTACGACGCCGGGCGGCGTTCACCTCCGACGCGTCGAGGATCTTCGCGCTGTCCTCGACGAAGGCGTTCGTCAGCGCTGCCGCGCGCCGTGCCGGCTCGGAGTCGTCGAGCGGCTCGCACCGCGCGACCTCCGGCTCGAACGTCTCGAGCGCCACGCCGAGGTGTCCTTCCTTGCGGTAGGCGGGATCCGTGTTGGTGACGTTCGCGGATAGCGGTCCCTCGTTCGAACGGATCACCAGCACGCCGCGATGCTCGACGGTGGCCCGAAGCTCGAAGGTCGCGTTCGGCAGCCGCAGCGTGCGGTTGACCTCGTCGGCGAGGGCGGCGGCTTCGTCCGATGTGAGATCACGGCCGACGCGCCGATCCACGATCCGGGGCCAGTCCGCCGTGGCGAAGTTCACGCGATACGCGAGGTCGCCGTCGCGGAAATCCATCCCTACCCCGACGGCCTCGACCACGCCGCGACCGGGGTGCTCCTCGCGGGGGTCGTAGCCGAGGATCGCGAACACCGCGATGTCGGACTCGGGCGCGATCCCCTCGCCCACCGTGACGACGGTCCCCGTTCGGCCGCGTCGCGCGAGCGAGTCGAGGAATGGCGTTCGCGCCGCCTCGAGCGGCGTCCGGTCGTCGAGCTCGGGGATCGGATCGTCGCCGAGCCCGTCGAGACAGACGTAGAGCAGTCGATTCATCTATTGGCGGTACTTCACGATGAGCGCGAATTCCTCCGGGTCGAGACTCGCGCCGCCAACGAGCGCGCCGTCGATCTCGGGGTGCGCCATGAACTCGCGGATGTTGCCGGCCTTCACGCTTCCCCCGTACTGGATCCGAACGGCGTCGGCGATCTCCTTCGAGGAACGCTCGCCGATCGTCTCGCGGATCCAGCCGATGATCCGCCCGGCTTCCGCCGGCTCGGCATTCCGCCCCGTACCGATCGCCCAGATCGGTTCGTATGCGATGACGAGCTTCGCCGCGTCGTCGTCGGAGACGCCCTGCAGGTTCCGTTCGACCTGTCCCCGTACCTTGTCCTCGGCAGCTCCGGCGTCGTGCTCGGCAAGTGTCTCGCCGACGCACAGGATCGGCGTCATGCCGTGCGAGAACACCGCGCGCACCTTCTTGTTGATCACGTCATCGGTCTCTCCGAAATGCTCCCTGCGTTCGGAGTGGCCGACGATCACGTATTGCACCTTGAGCGCGGCGAGCATGAGCGGCGAAACCTCGCCGGTGAACGCGCCCTGGTCCACCCAATGAACGTCCTGCGCGCCGAGACCGAACGGCAGCCTGTCGCTATCGAGCAGGGTCTGGATGGAGCGGAGCGCCGTGAACGGGGGGCAGATCACGACCTCAACGCGCTCGGCGTCGTCGCGGTCGAGCAGGTACGAGAGCTTCTGCACCGTCTGGATCGCCTCGAGATGCGATTTGTGCATCTTCCAGTTGGCCGCGAGGATCGGCTGCCGTGAGCTCATCATCGGCAGGTCGTGCGACCGGTCATCGGTCCGTCTCCAGCACGGCGATCCCCGGCAGCGAACGGCCCTCGAGGAACTCGAGCGACGCCCCACCGCCGGTCGAGAGGTGGTCGAATCCGTTCTGGAGCCCGTATTTGGCGACCGCTGCCAGGCTGTCACCGCCGCCGGCGACCGTGTACGCGTTCGCGCCCGCGACCGCCGTGGCGACCCCCCGCGTCCCTGCGCCGAAGGGCTCGAGCTCGAAAACGCCCATTGGCCCGTTCCACAGGATCGTCTTCGCGTCCGCGATCGAGCGCGCGAACTCCTCGACGGTTCGGGGTCCGATGTCGAGGCCCTTCATGCCGCGCGGGATCGCGCTGGCGGGGACGGTCGAGCGGCTGGCCTCCGCGGTGACTTCGGACGCCGCGACGACGTCCTCCGGCAGCTGGATCAGGACGCCTCGCTCGGCTGCCCGGGTGCGCGCCTCGCGGACCTCGCCGAAGCTGTCCGGTTCCACGAGGCTGTCACCGATGGCTCCGCCGTCCGCTGCGAGGAACGTGAACGCCATCGCGCCGCCGATCAGGATGGCGTCGACACGCTCGACGAGCGCGACGATCGTAGCGAGCTTGTCGGAGACCTTCGCCCCGCCGAGCACGGCGACGTACGGTCGGTCGGGATCGTTGAGCAGTCGCGAGAGCGCCTCCACCTCTTCCTGCAGGAGCCGCCCGGCAACGGCGGGTCTCCCCTCTTTCACGAACAGCTCGGCGAGCGCGGCGACCGAAGCGTGCGCGCGATGCACCGCGCCGAACGCGTCGTCGACATAGACATCGGCGAGGTCGGCGAGCTCCCCGGCGAAGCCGGTGTCGTTCGTCTCCTCGCGGGGGTCGAAGCGCAGGTTCTCCAGGTAGACCACGTCGCCGGGCTCGATGTGACCGCATACCGCCTGGACCCGATCGCCCACGACCTCGTCGAGCGCCTGAACGTCGCGCTCGAGCAGCTCGCTCAAACGATCGGCGACCGGAGCCATCCGAAGCTCGTCGCGTGTCTCGCCCTTTGGACGGCCGAGGTGCGAGGCGACGACCAGCGACGTTCCCGCGTCCAGAAGCTCGGTCAGCGTGGGCAGGCTCGCTCGGACCCGCGCGTCGTCGGTGACGTTGCCGTCTTTCAGCGGGACGTTGTGGTCGACGCGGACGAACACGCGACGCCCGCCGATGTCGACGAGGTCGTCGAGGGTTCGAAGTGTCACGTCACCGCGCTCACAGCGCCGCGGCGACCTTCTCCGCCAGGTCGACGAGCCGGTTCGAATATCCCCACTCGTTGTCGTACCAGCCGATGACCTTCACCACGTTGCCCATGACCATCGTCGACGCGGCGTCGAACGTGCACGATGCCGGAGTGCCGACGATGTCGCTCGAGACGATCGGATCCTCCGTGTAGACAAGGAGCCCGCCGCTCAGCGGACCGCTCTCCGAGGCGGCCCTGAACGCCGCGTTCACCTCGTCGATCGTGACGTCCCGCTTCAGGGTGACGACGAGATCCGTGACCGAGCCGTCCGGCACCGGAACACGCATGGCGATCCCGTCCATCTTGCCTTTGAGGTGCGGCATCACGGTGCCGGTGGCCTTCGCCGCGCCGGTCGACGTGGGGATGATGTTGATCGCCGCTGCGCGCGCGCGACGAAGATCCTTGTGCGGCAGATCGAGGATGTTCTGGTCGTTCGTGTACGCGTGGATCGTGGTCATGAATCCCTGCTCGATTCCGAACGCGTCGTCCAGGACCTTCGCCATCGGAACCACCGAGTTCGTCGTGCAGGATGCGTTCGAGATCACGTTGTGCTGCGCGGGCTCGTACTTGTCGTCGTTGACCCCGGGGACGATGGTGATGTCCTCGCCCTTCGCCGGCGCGCTGATGATCACCTTCTCCGCGCCGGCGGCGATGTGCTTGTCCGCTTTCTCCCGGTCGGTGAACAGGCCGGTCGACTCGATCACGATGCGCGCTCCGAGCTCCTTCCACGGCAGGCTCGCCGGGTCGCGTTCCGCGAGGACCCGAAGCTCGTCACCGTCGACACTGATGCCGTTCTCGGAGACCGCGATGTCGCGGTCGAACGTCCCCAGTACGGAGTCGTACCGGAGCAAGTGCGCGAGGGTCTTCGAGTCCGTGATGTCGTTGACTGCGACGACGTCGAGGTCCGAACCTCGTTGCGTGGCTGCCCGGAAGAAGTTCCGCCCGATCCGTCCGAAGCCGTTGATACCGATCTTCACGCCCATCGCGGTCCTCCTGGAAGGGGAAAATCCACTCTATCGAAGGGGGTTCGGGTGGGTCCTCGAGACGGTGAGCGGCCTCAGCGATCGAGGTCGCGGTAGTCGACCGACGCCGAGAGGCCCTTGTCGCGGAAGAACCGCGCGAGGTCGTCCGCGATAACGACCGAGCGGTGACGGCCGCCGGTGCATCCGACGGCGATCGTGAGGTAGGCCTTCCCCTCGGCGATGAATCCCGGAACCATGAACCCCAGTAGCGAGCGGAGCCGTCGCATGAATTCGCGGTAGGTCTGCTGACCGCGAACGTATCTCACAACCCGTTCGTCGGTTCCCGGAAGCGGCCGTAGATCGTCGACCCAGTGGGGATTCGGCAGGAATCGGCAGTCGATGACCAGGTCCGCGTCGCGCGGAGCGCCGTACTTGTAGCCGAAAGAGATGAGCGAGACGGCGAGGCCGGCGTCGGGCGCCGTCTCCGCGAATGCTTCGCGGATGCGGTCGCGAAGCTCATGGGGCGTGAGGCCGGACGTGTCGATAATCAGGTCGGCGTCGCCGCGGAGGCTCTCCATCATCAGCCGTTCCTTGCGGATGCCCTCGACGACGCGGTCGGCCGGGGCGAGCGGGTGCCGACGCCGCGTAGCCTCGTAGCGGTTCACCAGGTCCTGGTCGGACGCCTCTAGGTAGAGGATCCGGTACGGGATGTTGAGCTCGTCGAGCTCCGCAAGGGCCCGCGAGAGCTCGCCGAAGAACACGCCCCCGCGGACGTCGAGCACGATGGCGACCTTGCCAGGGCCGCCCGGCCTCGATGCGAGCTCCGCCATCTTCGACAGGAGCGACGGGGGCAGGTTGTCGACGACGAAGAAGCCCAGGTCCTCGAGGCATCGCGCCGCCTCGGAGCGCCCAGCGCCCGAAAGCCCGGTGATGATCGTGAAACCCGGACCCGACGTGCGACGTCGCGTTCGGGCCGGCTTCGAGCTGCCGGTGGGCTCGGACGATCGATTCGAGTTGCCCGTCCGCGTCCCCTCCGCTCGTTCCTGCACGCTCACGCGCTCTGCCTCCGCTGACCGTTCGCCGAGGTCGCCGTCGTGAGCCGTTCGTGAACCGCCTGCGCGACTCCACGTCCGACGCCGGGCGTCGCGGCGATCTCGTCGACGCTCGCGCGTGAGATACGCGCGAGCGAGCCGAACCGCTTCAGCAGCGCCTTCTTCCGGCCGGGGCCGACACCCGGCACGTCGTCGAGCGGTGACGCCAGCGCGCGCTTCGCCCGCTTCTCGCGGTGGTAGCTGATGGCGAACCGGTGCGCCTCGTCGCGGAGGTGTTGAAGCACGAACAGCGCCTCGGATCCGCGAGGGATCAGTAACGGATCCGGACGATCCGGGAAGTAGATCTCCTCGAGCCGCTTGGCGAGGCCGATGGCCGGGATGTGGAGACCTTCCTCGGCGAGCACCTTCGTCGCCATCGAGAGCTGCCCCCGGCCGCCGTCGACCACGATCAGCGCGGGCGGGTACGAGAACCGGCGCCTCCGCGACGGGTCGGCGTCACGATCCTTGCGCAGCCGCGCGAACCGGCGCCCGAGCATCTCCTCCATGCTCGCGAAGTCGTCCTGTCCGGGGACCCCCCGGATCTCGAACCTCCGGTAGTCGGATCGCTTCGGCAGTCCGTCTTCGAACACGACCATGGAGCCGACCTTGTCGGTCGGGCCGAGGTTCGAGACGTCGTAGCACTCGATCCGCAGTGGCGCCTGCTCGAGGCCGAGCAGAGCGCCGAGCTCCGACAGCGCTCGCGAACGCGCGCCGAAGTCCGAGGCGCGCTTCAGCTTGTGCCGCTGGAAGTGATCGCGCGCGTTCTGCGCGACCGTGTCCATCAGCTTTCGCTTCGAACCGCGTTCGGGCACGGCGAACACGACCGGTGCGCCCCGCCGCTCGGCGAGCCACGCAGACAGCACGTCGGCGTCGGCGGGTTCCGTCGGCAGGAGGATCCGCGGCGGAACCTCGGGCCGTTCCATGTAGAGCTCGCGCACGAACGACGCGAGCAGCTGCGGTACGTCGAGGTCTTCGACGCGATCGACCACCCAGCCCTTCCGGCCCTTCACGCGTCCGCGCCGAACGAAGAACACCTGGAACGCCGCCTCGAGGTCATCCTCGGCGACGCCGATCACATCGAGGTCCTGTGGCTGCGTGAGGACCATCTCCTGGCTCTCGAGCGCGCGGCGAGCGGCGACAAGCTGGTCCCGATACTTCGCGGCGAGCTCGAACTCCTCGCGGTCGGCCGCCGCCCGCATCTCGCGGTCGAGCCGAGCGAGCACGGGCCGTTCGTTCCCGGCGAGGAAGTCGGCGAGAGCGTCGACGTGCCCACGGTACGCCTCCTCGGTCACGCCGGTGACCTCGGGGACACACGGACCGGCGCATCGGCCGATGTCGTAGTACAGGCAGGGTCGTCCCGCGCGGGCGCGCTGTTCGAAGAACGAGTTCGAGCAGGTCCGTACGGGGAAGACGCGCGTCAGCGCATCGAGCGTCTCCCGGATCGCGTACGCGTGTCCGAACGGGCCGAAATACCTCACGCTCTTCCTCTTCGCGCCGCGCAGCACCTGAGCGCGGGGCCATCGCTCACCGACCGTCAATGCCAGGTACGGGTAGGACTTGTCGTCCCGGTAGCGAACGTTGAACCGCGGCCGGTGCTCCTGGATCAGGTTGTACTCGAGCATCAGCGCGTCCACCTCGCCCGAGGCGACGATCCACTCGACGCCCTCGGCGGCGTCGACCATGGCGGCGGTCCTGGCGTGCAGATCGCGGGCCCAGTAATTGGCCAGACGCTTCCGCAGCGAGCGGGCCTTGCCGACGTAGATCACGCGGCCATCGGCGTCCCTGAACAGGTAGGCGCCGGGCGCATCGGGGATCGTGGAGGGCTCCGGACGGAGGGCGCTCACACGCCCATTGTAGGACCGGCGCGGAACGCTCCTTCCGAAGCGAGACGAGTCGTTACGTGCCGTTCATCAATTGAAAAACGAGGTGAACAGCTGGATCAGCCGACGACGGCGGATCCGTTCATCGTCGGATGGACGTCGCACTGGAAGTAGTACTCACCGGCGTCGAGCGGAGGGACGGTGTAGTCGATCCTGTCGCTGGTGACGGTATCGCCGCGGAACAGGTTCTCCGCGACCGTGTCGTCCGTGTAGATCGCGATGTTGTGCGGCACGGTGTCCTCGTTGTCGAGGGTGATCGTGCTCTCGGTGTCGGCGGGCAGCTCGATGGTGTCGGTGTCGAACGCGATGTTCTGCGCCGTGACCGTGACGGCCGCGCCCTGGCCGTCCCCGCCGTCTCCGGCGCCACCTCCCCCGCCGCCTCCGCCGTCCCCACCGCCTTCGTTGGCGACAACGGTGCCGTTCATCGTCGGATGGACGTCGCACTGGAAGTAGTACTCGCCGGGGTCGAGCGGGTCGACGGGCGGGTACTCGACGGTGTCGGGGCCACCGATGATCTCTCCCCGGAACAGCGGATCGGTGAGCTCCTCGCCGCTCGGGTAGATCGCGACGTTGTGCTGGTCGGGGTCCTGGTTGTCGAACTCGATCGAGAACGGCTCGCCCGCGGGGACCTCGATGCAGCCGGTGTCGAACTCGATGCCGCTGGCGGTGATATCGACGACGCCGTCGACGGCCTGCGTGCAGTCCCCTTCGGGCTCGGACGGCGCAGGCGCCGGCTCGACGGACGGCTCGGGACTCGGTTCGGCGAGCGCGAGACCCTCGATCTCGCCGTGCGCGCCGAGGAAGACGTCCTCGTGCTGGGCGTCGTACCAGGCCAGGTAAGCCGTCTCGCCATCAGGCGTAACAGCCACCGACGGCATCGCTCCCGTCGCGGTGTCTGCGCCGGTGTCGATCGGCTCGAACGCCTCGCCCTGGCTCGAAGCGAAGCGCACACCGTTCGTGCCGTCGACCCATGCAACCCACGTTGCGCCCTGGTTGTCGACGGCGACCGACGTTCCCGCTCCGTCCTCCTCGGCGGAGCCCTCGGCGACGTCCGACACCGGTGCGGCGTCGAATGATCCGCCGGGCACTCCCGTCGCGACGACGACCTCATCGCCGTCGTAGTAGGTGATCGCGACGCCGTCGCTCGTCGCGGTCGCCGAAACTGCCTCGCCGGACGCCGAGTCGACCTGCTCGGCGCCCCACCCACCTTCACCACCGCCGGTCGCGACGAACACGCCGCGTCGAGCGACGCCGTACGCGACGGCAGCCTGTCCGTCGGCGTCGACGACCGCCGTTCGACACGTCTCGCACCCTGGCGCCGGTGCGATCGTCTGGACGTCCCAACCGCCTTCACTCGATGATGCGATCTGCACCGACGCGGATCCGTCGTTCGACGTGTAGTAGGCGATCCACGGCGTGCTCCCCACCACGCCGATCGATACCCCGTACGGCGGCGTATCGGTCACCTGTTCCATCTGGACCTGCTCCGTGGTGTTCGGGTCGGTCGAGCCCGTCGCGTAATACGCGCCTGCGTCCGAACCCCACACCGCGTGGAACCGGTCGCCGTCGACCGCTATGTCGAGGCCCGTGACGCTCTCTGCCGTGAGATCGGCGATCGCCGGGTCGAACGCCGGGTTGAACGGGACGTCGACGCCCGTGATCTGCCCCTGGAGCGCGATCGCACCTCGCGTCCAGATCCCGTCCTCGTTCAGGGTCGCCATCAGCACACCGGGGATCGACGGCGCGCCGACCGGCCGGGTCTGCGGCAGGACTCCCTCGGCCGTCTCCTCCTCGAACGCGAAGTACGCGACGAGCGGCCGTCCTTCCTGATCGATCGCCACCTGGACGTGGCGGCCCGCGTCGTTCAGCGAATCGGCGACCAGGGGGACGAAGCGGGTGCCGGATCCGAACTCGACTTCCGCATGTTGCGGCGAGGCGCATGCCGCTGCGATCAGCGCGAGGACGAACGCGAACGGCAGGGCCTTTCGGGGCATGAGCGGGCGCAATCCTACAGGTCGGTTCGTACCACCCGTCTACGAGCGCCCAGTTGAGCCCGCGCCGACGACCTCGAGAGGCAACGTCCCCACGACCTGTTCGAGGAACCGGCCCGTATGCGAGGTCGCGTGCGATGCCACGGTCTCGGGCGGTCCGGCGACGACGATCTCTCCGCCCGCGTCTCCGCCCTCGGGCCCGAGATCGACGATCCAGTCCGCGGTCTTCACCACGTCCAGGTTGTGCTCGATCACGAGCACCGTGTTCCCCTGCCCGACGAGCCGCTGCAGGACGCCCAGCAACTTACGGACGTCCTCGAAGTGCAACCCGGTCGTCGGTTCGTCCAGGACGTACAGCGTGTTGCCGGTCGCGCGCTTCTGGAGCTCCGAGGAGAGCTTGATCCGTTGCGCCTCACCGCCCGAAAGCGTCGGCGCCGGCTGCCCGAGCTTGACGTAGCCGAGCCCGACGTCCGACAGCGTCTGTAGATGACGCTTGATCACGGGGATGTTCTGAAAGAACTCGAGTGCCTCGTCGACGCTCATCTCGAGCACGTCTGCGATCGAGCGGTTCTTGTATCGAACCTCGAGCGTCTCGCGGTTGTAACGGCGGCCCTTGCACACCTCGCAGGTGACGTACACATCGGGAAGGAAGTGCATCTCGATCTTCATCTGTCCGTCTCCGGCGCAGTTCTCGCACCGCCCCCCGCGGACGTTGAAGCTGAACCGCCCGGGGTTGTACCCGCGGACGCGGGCGTCCGGTACCTGGCTGTAGAGCGTCCGCACGGCGTCGAACAGTCCCGTATAGGTGGCCGGGTTGGATCGCGGCGTGCGACCGATCGGCGACTGGTCGATGTCGATCACCTTGTCGATCTGCTCCCATCCGACCAGCCGGCGATGCTTCCCCGGCAGCGCTCGAGACCGGTACACCTTCTGCATCAGGGCTCGGAGCAGGACGTCCTGCACCAGCGTGGACTTGCCCGAGCCGCTCACGCCGGTCACGCAGACGAACAGCCCGAGCGGGATCTCCAGGTCGACG
>DASUQY010000051.1:0-14648 GCA_036280315.1 Actinomycetota bacterium | reverse complement strand
CCGATCCACGAGCCCGCCGGCAACATGATCGTCGACATCGGCGGCGGCACCACCGAGGTCGCCGTAATCTCGCTCGGCGGCATCGTGACGTCGACGAGCATTCGGATCGGCGGCGACGAGCTCGACGAATCGATCATCAACCACATCAAGAAGGAGTACTCGCTTCTCCTCGGTGAACGGACCGCCGAAGCGATCAAGCTCTCGATCGCGTCGGTGTACCCGATGCAGGAGGAGCTGCTCGCCGAGATCCCCGGACGTGATCTCGTGAGCGGTCTTCCGAAGACGATCCAGATCACCGACGGCGAGGTCCGCACGGCGATCGAGGAGCCGGTGACCGCGATCATCGATTCCATCAAGACCACGCTCGACCGGACGCCGCCGGAGCTCGCCGGCGACGTCATGCATCGAGGCATCGTGCTGACCGGCGGGGGAGCGCTGCTTCGCGGCCTCGACAAGCGGCTCATCCACGAGACCGGGATGCCCGTCCGGATCGCCGAGAGCCCGCTTTCGTCGGTGGCGATCGGGTCCGGCAAGTGCCTGGAGGAGTTCGAGGTCCTCCAGCGGGTCCTGGTGAGCCCCTCGCGGAGGTAACGGCGCGGTGGCCATGCGCACCCGCGCGAGGAGCACTCGCCTCCTCGTCGTCGCGCTCGTCTCGGCGTCGCTCGTGACGATCACGATCGACTACCGTCAGGGCGACGGCGGCCCGCTCGCGGCCGCGGGCGACACGGCGCTCACGTTGATCAGCCCATTGCAAGAAGCCGTATCCAAGGTCACGCAGCCGATCGGCAACTTCTTCTCCACGCTCGTCCGCCTTCCGTCGATCCGGCGCGAGCTCGAAGACGCGCGGGAGCAGATCGCGGAGTTTCGAGCGGAGTTCGGGGAGGTGCGCTCGGATCAGACGCGTCTCGCGGAGCTCGAGGCGATCCTCGGGTTGCAGGACAGCCTCAGCCGGCGACTCGAGACGCTCGCCGCCGAGGTGATCGCCTACAGCGTCTCGAACTTCGAGTGGACGATCGAGATCGACCACGGCTCGAGCGACGGGGTCGCTGAAGATATGCCCGTCATTGCCAGCGGCGGTCTTGCCGGCCACGTCGTCCGTACCAGTCCGAGCTCGTCGGTCGTCCGGTTGATCATCGATCCCGACTCCGCGGTCGCCGGCCGGCTCGAGGGCTCCGGCGAGCCCGGACTCCTCGTCGGCGATGGCCAGGATGACCTGCGGATGGAGCTCGTCGATGCGGACACCGACGTCATGCCCGACGAGAACGTTGTCACCGCGGGGTTCAGCATCCCCGGTGTCGGCCCCAGCCTGTACCCGCCGAACATCCTGATCGGGACGGTCTCGCGTGTTCTCTCCGATGAGGGTGCGCTCGAGAAGTCCATCACCGTCCGGCCGGCCGTCGACTTCTCCAGCTTGCACGTCGTGCTCGTGGTGCTGTCGAGTGGGACCGGTTAGCCTGGCGTCCCGTGCGACGAGCGATCCTGCTCACTGTCGTCGTCGTCACGGCGCTCCTGTTGCAATCGACGGTGTTCCCGAACGCGACGCTGCTCGGTGCGAAGCCCGAGCTGATGTACTTGCTGGCGATCTCGTTCGGCGCCCTCGAGGGTCCGGCATCGGGGGCGATCGCGGGGTTCGTCGGCGGGATGGCCCAGGACTTCTTGTTGAACCAGCCGAAAGGGATCACGGCGCTCACGCTTACCCTGCTCGGCTACGCGATCGGCATGTTGCGGCAGTTCATAGTCAGCCCGTCGCCGCTATTGCCGGTGTTCCTGGTCGCCGGCGGGACGTTCTCGGGCATTCTGTTCTACGGGGTCGTGACGTTCCTTCTCGGCCAGATGGACACGTCATGGCTGTACCAGCTCCGTGTGGCGGCGTTGTCCGGTCTGTACAACGCGTTGCTGACGCCGATCGCGTTCCCGATCCTTCGCCGCGCGGTGGAGGGATCGCGTTCGCAGCGGGTGTTCCGGTGGTGACCCGCAGGTGACCGAGGGGGGTCGAGCCGGTCTCCGGCTGAAGGTGCTCGCCGCGCTCGTCGTCTCCATGTTCGCCGCACTCACGACGCGCCTGTGGTTCCTTCAAGTGCTCGCGGCCGACGACTACAAGCACATCGCGAACGAAAACGCCGTTCGTCTGGTCGAACGGCCGGCGGTACGCGGGCAGATCAAGGACGCGTCGGGGGAGGTCCTCGTCGGTAACCGCCTCTCGAGCGTCGTCACCGTGAACCGCGAGAAGGCGGGAGACGAACTCCAGACCGTCCTATCGCGGCTGTCGCAGGTGCTCGACGTACCGGTAGCGGACCTCGAGCGGCGCCTCGACGACCCCAACTATTTCTCGTTCTCGCCGATCCCCATCGCCATGGACGTCCCCAAGCGGCTCGTCTTTTACATCCGCGAGCGCCCCAGCGATTTCCGCGGCGTCGAGGTGGTGGACCTCGCAGTGCGGACGTATCCGCTGGGCGAGTCGGCCGCGCACGTCCTCGGATACCTGAGCGAGATCTTCGCGGATGAGCTCGACAGTCCGGCCTTCGCCGACTACGAGCCGGGCGACCTCGTCGGCCGCGCGGGCGTCGAGGCCGTGTACGAGCAAGAGCTGTCGGGCGTCGACGGGATCACCAAGTACCGGGTCAACTCCTCTGGGGAGAACCTGGGCCCTATCGGCGGCGAACCTCCGGTCCGCGGGAATGATGTCGTGCTGACGCTCGACGCCGACCTGCAGGTCCTCGCCGAACGCAGCTTGATCCTTGGCATGCGCCGAGCGCGTGGGATCTTCGACTCCGATTCGGGCGTCAACCTGAAGGCGAACGCGGGCGCGGCCATCGTGATGAATCCCGACACCGGTGGGATCGAGGCGATGGTCTCGCTCCCGAGCTTCAACCCGAAGGTGTTCACGCGATCGCTCGTCCAGTTCGACGCCGAGTTCGACTTCGACACCCGGTTCGGCGCCGC
Source organism: Actinomycetota bacterium (assembly GCA_036280315.1). Taxonomy (GTDB): domain Bacteria; phylum Actinomycetota; class UBA4738; order UBA4738; family HRBIN12; genus CALGFI01. Next base: position 11,705 of record DASUQY010000051.1, on the reverse strand, counting down.
GACCGGCTACCCGCTTCTCAACCGGGCGATCGCCGGCGAGTACCCGCCCGGCTCGGTGTACAAGCCGTGGGTCGCGCTGTCGGCGCTCCAGCGGACGAGGGAGGTCCCTCGCGAACCGATCGTGACGACGACCGACGTGTACGAGTGTCCACCCCAGTACGTGACGCCGTTCGACGAGAGCGACCCCAACGCGATCACCTATGACTTCGACAACTGGTCGTCCGTAAACCTCGGATTCATGAATCTGTCGCGGGCGCTCGCGTTGTCGTGCGACACGATCTTCTACCCGATGGGCTATGAGTATTGGCGCCTCTATTACCCCCCACCGCCGATCGACGACATCCAGGGCAACGATGACGTGCCGGCCAGACAGCCACTCCAGCGGGACCTCCGCGGCGCCGGGTTCGGGAGCGAGACGCACGTCGACCTCCCGGGCGAGCTGTCCGGACGCGTCCCAACCGCCGAATGGAAACGCAACATCCACGCTACGTATCCCGAGTCGTTCCCGGAGGGCGAGTGGTTCCCCGGTGACTTCATCCTCATGACGATCGGGCAGGGAGACACGCTCGTCACGCCGATCCAGCTCGCCGAGGCGTACTCGGCGTTGATGCACCAGGACCAGAGGGTTTGCACACCACACGTCGTCGACCGAGTGGTCGATCCCCAAGGCAACGTCGTTCGGGAGTACCGGCGCACATGCAAGGATCGGCTGCCGTTCGACCCAGGCTACGTCGCGTACGTTCGCGCCGCCCTGACCGGAACGGTCAGGGACGGAACGGCGAAGGGTGCATTCGCCGGCTTCCCGTTCGATCGCGTCTGGGTGGCCGGCAAGACCGGGACCGCTGAGGTGGACCCGAAGCAGGACTACTCGTGGTTCGCGGCCATGACCGAGGCGCTGGGTGAACGCCATGTCGTCGTCGTCCTCGTCGAGCAAGGCGGGCACGGTTCGACGACCGCCGCACCGATTGCTCGACGCATCATCGAGGGGATGTACGGGCTCGAGTTCAGCGACCCAACTGGCGTCGAGGTAACCGACTGATGGATGTCGTTGCGGGCAGGGCCTACCCAATCGAGCGCCGTCCGGTTCGGCACATCGACCCCGTGCTCATCATCGCGGTGATCGGGCTGGTGATCATTGGCGTTTTCGCCATCTACTCGACGACAAATGAGGCGCTCTCCGCGGTGGACCTCGATCCCGGTCGGTTCGTGAAGCGTCAAATCACCTTCGCGGTCCTCGCGGTGGTCGTCGTCATGGCCATCGCGAGCTTTGACTACCGGTTCCTGCGCGTGTACGCCGGCTTGATCTACGCGACGTCCATCGTGCTTCTGATCCTGGTACGAACGCCGTTCGGAACGTCGGTGAAGGGCTCCCAGCGGTGGTTCGAGCTCTTCGGGTTCCAGCTGGCTCCGTCCGAGATCGCGAAGCTCGCCTTGATCGGGATGCTCGCCGCGTTCGTCTCGGAGATCCGTAGCGAACTCTCCCTCCCCGACGTGTTCCGCGCGGCCGGACTCGCTGCGCTCCCGGCTGCGCTCGTGTTCCTCCAGCCGGACCTCGGAACGTCGATCGTGTTCGCCGCGATCCTCGTCGGGATCCTCGTCGTAGCGGGCGCGCGTGCTCGACATCTCGGCATCCTCGCGCTGACGGCGATCGTGCTGATCTTTGCGGGGTTCCAGGTCGGCCTCGTTCGCGAGTACCAGATCGCGCGGCTCACCGGGTTCCTGGACGCGGCGAACGATCCGGACCGAACCGACTACAACCGTCTTCAGGCTGAGGTCGCCATCGGCGCCGGCGGCGTGCTCGGCCTCGGGTATCTGCAGGGGACACAGACGAACCTGCGATTCGTCCCCGAGCAGCACACCGACTTCATCTTCACGGCGATCGGTGAGGAGTTCGGATTCGTCGGCGCCCTCGCTTTGCTCGGTCTATTCGGCGTGGTGCTGTGGCGCGCGTTCCGAATCGCGTTCATCGCCAAGGACGCCTTCGGCACGTATCTGGCGGCCGGCGTGGCGTCGATGCTCGCACTGCAGATGTTCGTGAACGTAGGGATGGCGATCGGCATCATGCCGATCACCGGCATCCCGTTACCGTTCGTCTCCTACGGAGGAAGCTCGCTCCTCGTGAACGCCGCGGCGGTCGGCGTGCTGCTCAACGTGCACATGCGCCGCTTCACGTAAACGGCGCCTCGTTACTCGATCGCGTCGTCGAGCTCCAGTGGGATCGTCCACAGGAATGTCGAACCGTCATGCCTCGAACGTTCGAGGACCACGTCGCCGTCCATCGCCCGTGCCGCGGTTCGCGCGAGCGCGAGACCCATGCCGGCCCCCTGGTGGACGCGAACGTTGAGCTCCTCAAGCTGCTCGAGCGGACCGAAGATCCGCTCCGACTCGTGATCCGAGATTCCGCCGCCATGGTCGGACACGCGGACCTCGATGCAATCGCCGTTCCGAGTGACCCCGATCTCGACGGTGGACGCCTCCGGTGAGAACCGCATCGCGTTGTCGACGAGCTCGACGAGCACGCGTCCCGCCACGGTCTTGTTCAGGTGCGCCTTCGGGAGCCCTTCTTCGGCCGAGACCTGTACGCGAAGATGGCCGCTCGCAACCTCACGTGCGACGTCGGCAACGTCAACCTGCTCGGTCAGCGCTGCGTCGACGGTGAGCTCGAAGCGCTCGCACAGGCGGGAGAGCGCCTCTGCCCGGGAGACGAGCCGTTCGAGGAGGTCGGTCTGCAGCTCCACGGGGACCTTGCCGCTCGCGAGGGTCTGTCCCACGCCGAGGATCACCGTCACCGGAGTTCTGAGCTCGTGCGAAAGTCGGGCGACGAGGTCGTGCCGTCGTGCTGCGCGCTCGACCAGCGCCTCCTGGGCGGCCTCGAGCTCGCGCGCGCGGCGGCGCTCGCGATCGAGCGCCTCGGTGAGCTCCTCGATCACACGCGGCGTGACTTCGGCGCTGAGGACGGCGCCGCCCTCGGCCGCCCTCTGGACGGCGTTCAGGATCTCGTCGCCGTCGGAGTCCTTGAGGACATATCCCGATGCGCCGGCGACGAGCATCTCGCGCACGATGAGCTGGTCCTCGTGCCCCGAGAGCGCCACGATGCCGACGCCGGGGAAGCGCTCTTTGAGGCGCCGGGTGGCTTCGATCCCGTCCATGAACGGCATCCGGACGTCCATCAGCACGACGTCGGGCAGGAGCTCCGGCACGAGTTCGAGAGCGCGGATGCCGTTGTCGGCCTCGCCAACCACCGACAACCCGTCGGTGTCGAGCAGCGAGAGGACCGACTCCCGGAAGCCCGTGTTGTCGTCGACGACGAGCACTCGGATCGGCCGTGGCTGTCGCTCGGCGCGAGGAAGGACGGCCGGTTTCATAAGGCCCGGGGAAGTGTCGCGTGCTTGGCTCCGTCGGTGTATCAGGCACCCGTCCGGTTCTGACGGCCGCGGACCCCACAGCCTGTAGCCGGGAAGAGCTAGTGTCGCCGAGTTCCTAGGGCCTTTGTCGACGGATCCCCGCAGCCTCCTCGGTCCTTCGGCACCCCCTTGCTATCCTGTGGGCAGGTTTCCCGCCGAGCGCGCGGCCACTGGGGCCGCGAGAACGCCCGGCGAGGTTCGAGGAGGCGAGGCCCGGCGACGCCGGCGCCCGGTGACCCGGAGCGCGGCGGCCGGACGGCCCGCAGAGGACAGGGGTTTTTCGCGTGCGCGACAGAGCGCCGCAGGGGCGAGGCGGCCGGACGGTCGTCGAACTCCGGCGCATCCACAGAATCGGTGGCACGTCGCGCCATCGCACAGCTCCGTCCTCCCGCGGGTCGACTCATGCACAAACGCCGCCCGTCTCCTCCATTGCGCGAAGGGAGATGGCATGACCGACGCAACAACGCCGGAAGAGATCGGGGTGCGCGAGGAGGACCACGACACCTCGTCGTCCGCGGCGACGAAGGACGAGGCGTCCGACAGCGGTGAAACGACGACGACGCCGCGTCGACGACGCTCACGAGGTGGACGGGGGCGCAGCAGCAGCAGTCGTTCGCGAGCAGCCGCCGGGAACGAGGTTTCCGATGCGACCGTGGAGCCGGCAAAGGTCGGGGAGCGCGGTGCAGACGATGGGCCTGAGATCGATCTCGACGCGCAGCCCGGCGAGGCCGAGCGCGTCGAGGCGACGATCGAGGTTTCGGCCGACGGGCAAGTTACTTCGGATGGCGTTCGACGGAGGCGCCGCCGAGGCGGCCGTGGACGGCGGGGCCGGGGCCGGGCGGTCGCCCAAGCGGACTCGGATGCCGTCGACGGCACCGAACCCGTCGATGAAGTGGTGGCGAACGAGGCGGACGCCGCCGATCTCGAGCCCGAGACCGTCGAAGTCGCAGAGGAGTCGCCGGCCGGGGCGGCCACACCACGCCGCCGTCGGCGGCGCGGTGGCCGAGGACGCCGTCGAAGCTCGCAGGCAGCGGCCCCCACCGGTTCCGAGGCGTCGGCGGGCGATGGCGATGACGTCCCTCGGGTCGACACCGACGAGGAGACCGGAGACGAAGCGGCCACGCGGACGAGCACGACGAGGACGCGCCGCACTCGAGCGACGGCGACGACATCGCGAACGCGTTCGCGCGCACCGAAGACCGCCGCCGCCGAGGCCGAGCGCGAGGACACCGCGCGAAGGGTCACGCAAACGAAAGAGGACGCGTCGGCGGACGGCAAGGTCTCCACTCGCCTCAGCCGCCAGCGTCAGAGCCGTCAGGTTCGCCGTCGCCGAGACGTCCCGCCCACGATCAAGCCCGTCACCGACAAGGTCATGGTGGTCACCGAGCACGGCGATCGCGACCAGATCGCGGTGCTCGAGGGACCCGACCTGGTCCAGCATTACGTCACGCGCGCCGGAACGCGTTCGATGGTCGGGAACGTGTACCTCGGCCGCGTGCAGAACGTGCTGCCCGGCATGGAGGCAGCCTTCGTCGACGTCGGTCGCGGCCGCAACGCCGTTCTGTACGCCGGCGAGGTGAACTGGTCCCCTGAGGATCTCGACGGCGCTCCGCGCCGGATCGAGCACGTGCTGAAGAGCGGACAGCCGATCATGGTCCAGGTCACCAAGGACCCCATCGGTGGGAAGGGCGCGCGACTCACGGCGCAGATCTCACTCCCCGGGCGCTACCTGGTCCTCGCGCCCAACTCGGACGTCACCGGCGTCAGCCGTCGCCTCGGCGTCACGGAACGGAACCGCCTCAAGGCCATCTACAGGCGCATCAAGCCGGACCAGCATGGCCTTATCGTCCGAACCGCCGCCGCCGGCGCGACCGAGGAAGCGCTCACGGCCGATCTCGAACGCCTGTTGAACGAGTGGGCGTCGATCGAGAAGGCGGCGAAACGAGCGAAGGCGCCCGCGGTTCTGTACGAGGAGCCTGAGCTGACGCTCCGCGCGGTGCGCGACCTGTTCACCGATGAGGAGTACCGAGAGCTTGCGACGGACTCGACGCGCCTGTACGAACAGATCGTCGGTTACCTGGCAGGGATCGCGCCGGACCTGTTGACGAAGGTGCGGTTGCACCAGGGCTCGCTACCCGTGTTCGAGGAGTACCGAATCGTCGAGCAGATCCTGAAGGGGCTCGACCGCAAGGTGTGGCTGCCTTCGGGCGGCTACATCATCATCGACCGAACCGAGGCGCTCACCGTGATCGACGTCAATACCGGAAAGTCGGTGGGCAAGACGAATCTCGAGGAGACGGTCGTCAACACGAACGTCGAGGCCGCGCGGGAGATCGCCCGGCAACTCCGGTTGCGCGACATCGGCGGGATGATCGTCATCGACTTCATCGACATGCTCCTCGAGCAGAACAAGAAGAAGGTTATCGGCGCGATGAAGGAGGCGCTCGCGCAGGACAAGTCGCGGAGCCAGGTTTTCGACATCAGCCCGCTCGGCCTGCTCGAGGTGACGCGGAAGCGCGTGTCTGGTGGACTTCTCGAGTCGTTCTCCGAGACCTGCCCTACGTGCGAGGGGCGCGGTCTGATCCTGAAGTACGACGTCGATTGACCAACCACCGAGGAGGCGAACGCTAGATGTACGCGGTCATCAGGACCGGCGGCAAGCAGCAGAAGGTCAAGCCGGGTGACGTCATCGAGGTCGAGCTCCTGCACGCCGACGGAGACACCGTCACGTTCCAACCGCTGCTCGTCGTCGACGACGACGGAACGACCCACGTCGGCAAGGACGTCCAGCGAGCCGTCGTTACGGCGAAGCTGCTGGGGGAGCAAAAGGGCGACAAGGTCAACGTCTTCAAGTACAAGAGCAAGTCGGGGTATTCGCGCCGGCAGGGTCACCGTCAGCTGATGACGCTGCTCGAGATCTCCGATGTCAAACTGCCAGCGAAGCGAGGCACGTCGAAGGCGTCGGAGAAGCCCGAGGACTGACCGCCGAAGGTTGGACGACGAAGCGAGCGTCGGTCCGCTTCCGAGCCCTGACCCTTTGGTACCCTCGAACCCGTCATGGCGCACAAGAAGGGCGGCGGCTCATCACGCAACGGACGCGATTCCGAGTCCAAGCGACTCGGCGTCAAGTCCTACGGCGGTCAGCAGGTCACGGCCGGCGCGATCATCGTGCGCCAGAGGGGGACCAAGATCCATGCCGGCGACGGTGTGGGCAGGGGCGGCGACGACACGCTGTTCGCGACTCGGCCCGGCGTCGTGCGATACCACGAATCCCGCGGCCGCCGGTACGCCTCGATCGACCAGGCAAAGGGCTAAGCGCTCTTCGCGGCGTCGACCGCCGCGCGGACACGCACCTCCCACTCCCGCAGCAGCTCGCGAAGGTCTCGGTTGGCCATCCCCAGATAGGTCACGTTCCGCCGACGAACGCGTCGTTTGGTCGGACGCCCGAATCCGCCGAGCGACGGTCGGAGCGGCTCTTCCGGAGGTTGCAGCGGGGGTGGCTGCACGAAGTAGAACGCGACTCGTTCGTCGCCGCCTCCGAGCTCGACGAGGAGGACCGGCGACCCTCGGAGGCGTCGCGCGCGCGTCACTTCGGCAAGAGACCAGCGTTTCACGCCGAGCGGATCGTCCGTGGGCGTGAACTCGAGCGCGCCTTCGCCGATCGTCAGCGAGCCCTTGACACCCTCCATCGACGCGCCGCGACCGAGCGGGACGATCCAGACGGTGACCGAAGCGGTCATGGCGCCATGATGCCGCCGGCCCGTCCGTTTCGGCCACAATCGCGTCTATGGTCTTCGTCGACGAGGTAACCGTGTTCGCGCGCGGCGGACGAGGTGGTGATGGGTCCGCGGCGATGCTGAGCGAGCCGTTCAAGCCACGCGGGGGTCCCGACGGTGGCGACGGCGGCAATGGCGGCGACGTCGTATTCCAGGTGTCGACCGGTATTCGCGACCTGTCGTCGCTTGCCGACCATCCGCACCAGCGCGCCGAAAGCGGTAAGTCGGGAGGACGGCGCCGGCGAACCGGCGCCGTCGGGGAGGATCTCGTCGTGCTCGTTCCGGACGGCACGCGGGTCGAGGACGAGGAAGGTCTGCTCGCCGACCTAGTGGGAGAGGGCGCACGCGCGGTCGTCGCGCGGGGCGGCCGAGGCGGCCGAGGCAACGCTTCGCTCGTCTCGGCGAAGAACCGGGTGCCGCGCACGTCCGAAGCGGGGGAGCCCGGCGAGGAGAGGCGCCTTCGCGTCGAGTTGCGCATCGTGGCCGACCTCGGACTGGTCGGCCTCCCGAACGCTGGCAAGTCGACGCTGCTCGCGTCGCTCACCGCGGCCCGCCCCAAGATCGCCGCGTACCCGTTCACCACCCTCGCGCCGAACCTCGGCGTCGCGGAAGATGACGACGCGCGCTTCGTCGTCGCGGACGTGCCCGGACTGATCGAGGGCGCGAGCGAGGGACGCGGGCTCGGTCACCGGTTCCTCCGGCACGTGACGCGGTGCCGCGCGCTCGTGTACGTCGTCGACCTCTCATCGGACGACCCGGCCGCGGACCTATCGACCCTCCGGACGGAGCTCGACGAGTACGACATTTCGCTCTCGCGTCGGCCATCGGTGGTGGTCGGGACCAAGCGTGACCTTGCCCCGGACGTTGAGGTGGAGGAAGCGCTCGGCCACGGAGCCATCGCGGTCTCTGCCGTCACCGGTGAGGGGATGGACGACCTCCGGGATCTTCTATCCCGCCTCTCCGCAGAGGCCGAGGCCGCCGAGGAGCAACGCCACCCGTACGTGGTCCTGAGGCCGGCACGGCCGCGGTTCGTTGTAAAGAGGGACGGAGATCGCTTCCGGGTCGTCGGCCGCGGCGTCGAGCGGTGGGTGGCGGAGACTGACATGGACGACCCGGCGAAGGTCACGCGCCTGCAGCGCCGTCTCGTTCGCGAAGGTGTGGAACGGCAGCTGGTGGCTGCTGGCGCCCGCCGCGGCGACGAGGTCGTGATCGGAAGCGTAGCGTTCGAGTTTCTTCCCGACGAGGAGATCGCCGATGGGTCGACGTGAAGACCTGCTTCGGCAAGAGGCGGAGGCGTGGGGGAGGATCGACAGCGTGGTCGAGACCGTGTCGGCGGCTGAGCTCGTTCGAACCGGCTACACGGTCGAGGGATGGTCGGTGAAGGACATGATGGCTCACATCGCGGCGTGGTCGAACGTCGCCGCGAGCGTCCTTCGGGAAATCTCGGCGGGCTCGTGGAGCGGGCATCACGCCTCGGACGAGCCGGGTGGCACCGACCGGCTCAACGCCGAGTGGTCCGAGCGGGACCGGGAACTCGACGTCGACACGGTTCGCTCGGAATGGCACGCCTCGCGCACAAGCCTGCTCGAGGCCTTCGGCGCGCTCGACGAGATCAGTCCGGACGCCGACGAGTGGTTCGAGGAGAGTGGGCCGTCGCACTACGCCGGGCACATGCCCGACCTCGAACGATGGGTCACCCGGATGCGTAGCGAACGGTGATGTGCCTCGCCGGCGCGCGCCGGAACGGGCCGTAGGATTGCCTGCGTGGGACGCCGGCTTGGGGTGATGGGTGGAACCTTCGACCCCATCCACTATGGCCACCTCACCACCGCGGAGGAGGCGCTCGGACAGTTCTCGCTCGATGAGGTCGTGTTCGTCCCGACCGGCATGCCGTGGATGAAGGAGGACCGCGACGTCGCGCCGGCCGAGCATCGATACCTGATGACTGTGATCGCGACGGCGAGCAATCCGCGGTTCCGAGTGTCCCGCATCGAGATCGATCGCCAGGGACCCACCTACACGGTGGAGACGCTTCGCGCGCTCGCGGCCGAAAACCCGGACGCGGAGCTGTACTTCATCACCGGCGCGGACGCGATGCTCGAGATCTTCGAGTGGAAGGACACCGACGAGGTGCTCTCGCTCGCGCACTTCATCGCGGCGACGCGACCCGGGTACGACCTCACTCGGTTCGAGGCGCTGACGCCGACGCGGCATCCGAACGTGAGCTTGATGAACATCCCGGCCCTGGCGATCAGCTCGACGGACCTTCGAGAACGCGTTCACGGTGGTCGCCCCATCCGCTACCTCGTTCCCGAGGGCGTGAAGAGCTACATCGAGAAGGCGGCGTTGTACCTATGACGCCGCGCTCGATCGGGAGAGGTCAGGCGAGGCCACATCGAACTCAGCGAGCGTGTGCGAGACTTGCTCGGCATGAAACTTGAACGTGTCGATGTCTTCGGGCCTTGCGGCCTGCACGTGATCGTAGGGAAGGTCTCCCCAGGTTGAATGACCCCGAAGGACGGCGTGCCAGGTAGACCGCCGGACGCGGAGGAGAGCCGAGAGGCCGCGGTCGCGGCGGCGCGCGCCGCGGCCGCCAAGCAGGCCGAGCACATCACAATCCTCGACGTGCACGGGCTGATCGTGATCACGGACTACTTCGTGATCTGCTCCGGCGCGACGGAGCGACAGGTCCGTACGATCGTCGAGGAGATCGAGAAGGCGCTCCGCGACCTCGGCCGCAAACCCGTGCGACGCGAGGGGGAGTCCGAGAGACGGTGGGTGCTCCTCGACTACGTCGACCTCGTTGTCCACGTGTTCACCGAACAGGAGCGCGAATATTACGACCTCGAGCGCCTATGGGGCGACGCGCCGCGTTCGGCCTGGGAAGACGAAGGGATCGCGAGCTCATCCGGCTAAGGTCCACGGGCCGGAGCGCCGAAAGCGTTCGCTACACTGACCTTCGTACGGGCCCATAGCTCAGCTGGTAGAGCGCATGGCTGGCAGGCATCCCGGCCTCACGGTGTGCTGACATGCGGAAATGCACGTCAACACCGAGCGCAAACGCCAATGTTATCCGCTCTACGGCCCATGCCTCTGCACGGCTAAGTCGCTCGTACGCAGCCTCGCCGGGCGGGCCGCCGTAGCATGAATGTATGGCTTCGATGGGGCATCAGCTGGCTCGCGTCCCGGATCGCTTCGCCCGGGTCGATACAGCGATCCGAGGCTTCCTCGGAAGCGTAGGGTTCATCGCGCTTCGGATGTCGATCGGTCTAGTCTTCGTTTGGTTTGGTCTGCTGAAGGTCCTTGATGTCTCTCCCGTTGCTGATCTCGTCGCGCGGACGGTGTATTGGTTCGATCCGGACATCGTGGTACCCGCACTGGGTGTCTTCGAGGTTGCTGTCGGTGTGCTCCTATTGCTGAACCGATGGCTGCGACTCGCCCTCGCATTGTTCGCCGGGCAGATGCTCGGGACGTTCCTAGTGTTCGTGATCCTTCCGGGCGTCGCTTTTCGGCACGGCAATCCGCTTCTGCTCACGGTGGAGGGGGAGTTCGTCGTCAAGAACCTGGTTCTCCTGACGGCCGGGATGGTCGTCGGTTCGCGAGTGAGCCCGATCCCACGGTTACGAAAATCGGTCGATCAGGGTGGTGGGAAGGCCGGGCTGAATGACCTGGCCCGTCCGTAGACCCGTCCCCTCCGTGAGCTAGTCGAGGAACAGCACGCCGTTGTGCCACAGTGTTCGGTAATGTCGCCCGAGACGGCGGGCAACTAGGGACTAGAGGCGCGATCCCCTTGGGGTGCTGTCGCCTTCAGATTCTTGGCCCACCTGCCGCTCTGCACTCGCAACCTTGACCGAAGCGGTCGGAAAGGGTAGACGAGAAACCCCCTCGGGGTCCGGCTTAGCCTCGTGCTATGGGAGAAGGGGGATGGGGACAATGAAGAAGTGGCTGTTTGTCATGCTTGCACTCATGGTTTGGACTGCGGCCACTTCTCAGAGTGCGTTCGGCGTGCCTGCCGCGACGGGAGTCGAGAAAGCGAAGGTTAGGCTGCTCTCGCCTGAAGAAGGTGCGGTCGTGCCGCAGAACGACCCCTCAACGGGTTGCACCCCAACCCCCAATGCCGGGTTTGGCTCTGTCATCGAGTTTGCATGGAGGGCGAACCATCTGAAGGACATCGCCGCCTACCAGCTGTTCGTGCAGCATCCGAACGCCACCTTCCCACTCGTGGACGCGGTTGTAAACGAAACGAGCTTCACCCTTCTAAACTGCGGTGCGTTCGTCATCGACCCGTTCCTCAATGGGTGGCAGTGGCGCGTTCGAGCCTTAGATGGGCAAGGGAACTTCAGCGATTGGGCCGAAGGGGTGTTCAACTTCGCTCCGTGTCGGCTGGCTGACGGACGCCCTTGCGGTTCATTGTGACGCGCCATAGATGGCACGTTCATACCCCATGGCGTCACGCCGGGACATTGAGCGCATCGACGAGCCAGCGCCGCACGGCGAACCAGTCGTCTAGCCGAACGGACGCAGG
>DASUQY010000050.1:0-7663 GCA_036280315.1 Actinomycetota bacterium | reverse complement strand
CGTCCGGCGAGCTGGCCGAGGCATCGGACGGTGACGGCGTCGTCTACGACATGGCGGCCTGGGTGCTCGGCGAGGTTCGCAAGACCAAAGCATTGTCGAAGCGCTCGCTGCGAACCGACGTGGACCGCGTCGTCGTCCGCGATGGCGAGGCTCGGCTGAAGCTGATCCGTGGAGTGGAACGCGACGTGCGTGAGGCGGGGAACCTCGCGGCGATCGACTACGTCGAGGCTGCCGAGCCGTCCGTCGACGTCACTCTCTCGCCGGACGACTGATCACGTGCGGTTCGCCGACGCCGTCGCTGACCTCGACGCGCGCCAACCGGAGCACATGCCGAAGCCGGATCTCGATCGGATCCGCGCGATCGCCGAGCTCCTCGACGAACCGCAGCGAACGTATCCGACGATCCATGTCACCGGGACGAACGGAAAGACCACGACCGCACGGCTCGTCTCGGCGCTCGCGTGTGCACACGGGCTCGTAACGGGCTTGTTCACGTCGCCGCACCTACGATCTGTGACCGAACGGATCCAGATCTGCGGCGAGCCGCTCTCGGAGAGCGAGTTCGCCGAGGAGTACGAGCACCTGTTGCCGGTCCTCGAAACGATCGACGGGCGCGTCGGACGCGCGACGTACTTCGAGACGCTCACGGCGCTCGGTTTCCTGTGGTTCGCCGACAAGCCGGTGCAGCTCGCCGTGTTCGAGGTGGGCATGGGCGGGACGTGGGACGCCACCAACCTGATCGCCGGCGACGTCGCCATCGTGTGCCCCATCGGACTCGACCATCCCGAACTGGGGTCGACGGTCGCCGAGGTTGCGACCGAAAAGGCAGGGATCATTAAAGAGGGCAAGGTCGCCGTCGTCCGCGAGCAGGTGCCCGAAGCGCTCGATGTTCTCGAACGGCGGAGCGCGGACGTGGGCGCCGTGCTCATGCTCGAGAACCGCGACTGGGACCTCCATGCGCGCGTCCCGGCCGTCGGCGGCCAGGCCATCGCCGTGCAGGGGTTGCACGGCGCCTACGACGACCTTCTGCTCCCGCTCTTCGGTGAGTTCGCTGCGCAGAACGCGGCGGCGGCCATCGTTGCCACGGAAGCGCTGCTGGGCAAGGCGCTCGAGGACGATGCCGTGCGTGAGACGTTCGCGGCCGCGACGTCACCGGGGCGCCTCGAGGTGATCGCTCGTCACCCGCTCATCGTGCTGGACGGCGCGCACAACCCCGCCGCGGCCGAGGCTCTGGCCGCGGCTCTCGTCGAGTCGTTCACGTGGGAACGGCTGCACCTAGTGATCGCTGCGTTCTCGAACAAGGATGTGGGCGGCGTCATCGAGCGGCTCGCGTCGCTTACCGACGCCGCCTACGCCGCCGCCACCAACAGCGTTCGGGCGCGTCCCGCGTCTGAGATCGCGGAGATCCTCGAGTCAACCGGCGTTCCGGCGACGTCGTTCGACGACGTCGCCTCGGCGCTCGCGGCGGCGCGCGCCGAGGCAACTCCCGCCGACCTCATCCTCGTAACGGGCTCTCTGTACACTGTCGCGGCCGCACGCGACGCATTGATCGGGAGCTCACCACCATGACCGTCGAGTCGACGCTGCTCATCGTGAAACCGGATGGAGTTCGTCGCGGCCTTGTCGGGGAGATCCTCCGTCGGGCGGAATCGAAAGGCCTGCGCATCGCCGAGATGCGACTGACGACGATCGACCGCGAGCTCGCACAGGAGCACTACGGCGAGCACCGAGACAAGGCGTTCTTCGCCGAGCTGGTCGACTTCATCACGTCGGGCCCCGTCGTGGTCGCGCGCCTCGAGGGCGAGAACGCCATCGATGTGTGGCGCACGCTGATGGGTCCAACCGACCCGAGGGGAGCGCCGCCCGGGACGATCCGAGGCGACCTGGGGCTCGTCATCACCGAGAACATCGTGCACGGCAGCGACTCGCCCGAGTCCGCGGAGCGGGAGATCAAGCTCTTCTTCGGTTCGTGACCCGCATGAACGTTGACGCGGTCGACGAACGCATCCGCGCGTACGTCGACCGGAGGATGGGCGAGCTCCTCGCCCCGGGCGTGCAGATCGCGTTGACGGACCGGGACCGAACGCTCGCCATGGTGTGCCACGGTTTCGCGAACGCCGAGGCGCGTACGCCGGTCGAGCCGCATCATCGGTTCCAGATCGGCTCGATCAGCAAGGGCTTCACCGTTATGGCTCTGCTACAGGAGCGCGAGGCGGGCAACCTCGATCTCGACGCTCCGATAACCGACTACCTGCCGTGGCTCGAGATCGCCTCGCCGTACGCGCCGATCACGGTTCATCACCTGCTGTCGCATACGGCCGGAATCGTCATCGGGGCGGAGGTCACCGGCGAGGGAACGCACGCGGTGTGGTCGCTTCACCAGCTCGAGCCGGGGTTCGCGCCGGGGGAGCGGTTCTGGTACTCGAACCACGGCTACAAGGCGCTCGGGTTGATCCTCGAACGGATCACCGGCCGGCCGTGGTTCGACGTCGTTCGCGAACGCGTCATGGCCGCCACGGGGATGGAGGATTCGCCGCCGACGATCACGCACGACGTTCGGCCGACGCTCGCGGTTGGGTACGGCGAGCCGTTCGACGACCGGCCATGGCAACCCGCGCACGGACTCGCGCCCGCGGTATGGTCCGAGAGCGGAACGGCGGACGGGACGATCTGCGCCACGGCCGAGGAGCTCGCCGGGTACGTACGACTGGTGCTGAACCGCGGTGAGGGCGTCATCACGGATGAGAGCTTCGAGCTGATGTCGCGACCCATCGCCCCGGACCTCGACACGCCGGGCGACGTCTACGGATACGGCCTGAAATGGGTCGAGGAGCGCCTCCTCGGCCACTCGGGATCGACGATCGGCTACGTGGCGCTCGCGCTATGCGAGCCACTTACTGGGTTCGGCGTCGCGATCTGCGCGATCGGGATGGGCGGGATAGGTCCGCGGATCCAACTGGCCCGGTTCGCGCTTGCGACCCTCGTTGCGGCCGCGGCCGGCGACGCGCTTCCCGACATCCCCGAGCCGTCCGACGAGGCGAGCATTCCCGGCGCCGAGCGATACGCGGGCCTGTACCGCGGCGAGTCGCGTTCGTTCGAGGTTCGCGCCGAGGACGACCGGCTCGTCCTAGCGGGGGAGCGGGACGCGAAGCTCGTCCCGTTCGACTCATCGGACTCGGGTTCGTTTCTCGTCGACGATCGCGAGCTCGACCGGTTCGTTCTGCGATTCTTCCCTTCGTCAGCTGGGCGGCCTACCGTGCTCGACCACGGGCCGGATCGGTACGTCCGTGACGGGGAACCAGAGTCCGCGCCGGCGCCCACGGAGGTCGACCCGTTCGTCGGTCATTACCGAACGCACGATCCGTGGCAGGCGAACATCCGTGTGTTCCTCCGGGACGGCTCGCTGTGGCTTCAGGACAACGCGTCCGACGACGCTCGGTACCACGAACGTCCGCTCGAACCGTTTGGGAATGGCTCGTTCCGCGTCGGCGAGTCGTGGTCGCCCGACCGCATCCGGTTCGATGCGGTGATCGACGGGCGCGCGACGCGCGCGGTCTACGACGGCGAGCCGATGTACCGGATGTTCACACCGTAGCGGATCCGCTAGTCGGTCCTGCGGAACGCGATGACGGCGTTGTGGCCGCCGAACCCGAACGAGTTCGACAGCGCCAGCCTCACGTCCATCTCGCGCGCCTCGTTCGGGACGTAGTCGAGGTCGCACTCGGGATCGGGTGTCTCGTAGTGGATCGTCGGAGGCACGACGCCGTTCACGATCGCGAGCACACAGACAGCTCCCTCCACGGCGCCGGCCGCACCGAGCATGTGTCCGGTCATCGATTTGGTCGAGGAGACCGCCACGCCGTGCGCGGCCTCGTCCCCGAGCACGGCCTTGATCGCCGCCGTCTCGGCCGCGTCGTTCAGTTGCGTCGACGTTCCGTGGGCGTTCACGTACGAGACGGCGTTCGGCTCCTCGTTCGCATCGCGCAGCGCCCACTTCATCGCGAGCGCCGCACCTGAGCCCTTGGGATCGGGGGCAGTGATGTGGAACGCGTCGTCCGAGGCCCCGTAGCCGGCGACCTCGCAGTAGATCCGCGCACCGCGTTCGCGGGCGCGTTCCTCCGACTCGAGCACCAGCGAGCAGGCGCCCTCCGACAGCACGAACCCGTCACGGGCCTTGTCGAATGGTCGGGAGGCCGTCTCTGGATTCGGGTTGCGCGTCAGCGCCGTCATCTGCGCGAACGCGGCCACAGTCAGGGGAAGCGTCGCCGCCTCCGAACCGCCTGCGATGCAGAGGTCCAGGTACCCCTCGCGGATATATCGCATCGCCTCACCGATCGCGTGGTTGGAGGAGGAGCATGCCGAGACCGTGGACAAGTTCGGACCGGTGAAACCGAACCGCATCGCGATGTGCCCGCTTGCCGCGTTCGCCATGAGCGCCGGCACCATGAACGGTGACACGCGTCCGGCTCCCTTGTTCAGGAGGACCGTGTGCTGTTGGAGGAGCGTCCCGATGCCGCCGATGCCAGTGCCGAACACGACCCCGGCGCGATCGGAAACGACCTCGGGCTTGCCGGCGTTCTCCCATGCGAGCGCCGCCGAGGCCATCGCGTAGTGCACGAACCGATCCGTGCGCCGGGCTTCCTTGGGATCAAGGAACGGGCTTGGATCGAAGTCGGGCACCTCCCCGGCGACCTTTACCGGGAGGTCGTCGGTTTCGAACGCCGTGATCTGGCGGATGCCGTTGCGTCCAGAGACCAGGCCGTTCCAGAACTCGTCGACGCCGGTCCCAACCGGGGTGACCGGACCGATGCCGGTGACGACGACGCGTCGCGCGTCGCGAGACGCCATCGGCGTCAGGAGCCCCCGAGCTTCTGCTGGACGAGCGCAACGGCCTGCCCCACCGTCTTCACGCCCTCCATCTCTTCCTCGGGGATATCGATGCTCCACTCCTCCTCGAGTGCGAGCACGGCCTCGACGAGGTCGAGCGAGTCCGCGTTCAGGTCCTCGGCAAACCGCGCGTCGGGAACGACCTGCGATTCGTCGACGGCCAGCTGTTCGGCCAAGACCTTGCGGACTCGGGCCTCGATCTCTTCCTTCTCCACCATGTTCCTCCCGTCCTGTGCGTTACCCGTTTGGTTATCTCCGACACGCGGCCCATGCTAGGAGGTCGCCGCCTTCCCCGACTACGCGTCTCCACTACGAGGTGAGTCCTCCGTCGACCGGCATCGCAACGCCGTTGACGTACGACGCCTCGTCGGACATGAGGAACCGGACGACGTTCGCGATCTCCTCGAGCGTTGCGGTCCTTCCGAGCGGCGTCTGGTCCAGGTAATACGCCTGGGCGCGGTCGTCGAGGTGCGAGGTCATCTCGGTTATCACGAGTCCGGGGAGGACCGCGTTCACCGTGATCCCCTTGCCACCGACCTCTCGCGCGAGCGACTTCGTGAGACCGACGAGACCCGCCTTCGAGGCTGCGTACGCGGTCTGTCCGGCGTTGCCCCGAAGGGCGACGACCGACGACATGTTCACGATTCGACCCCATCGCGCGCGGAGCATGCCGCGCATCGCAGCCCGGCTGCACAGGAAGGCGCCGCGCACGTTCGTGTCGAGGGTTTGCTCGAAGGTCTCCATGGCGTACGTGATGAGAAGACCGTCCTTCGAGAAGCCCGCGTTGTTGACGAGACCCGTGACCGGCCCGAGCGTGTTGGCGACCTCGCGGAACGCCTCGTTCACGGATCCTTCGTCGAGTGTGTCCAAGCGAACGATCGCCCCGCGGCCTCCGGCGCGCTCGATCGCCTCGAGCCCCTCCTTGGCGTCCGCGTCGCTCGTTCGGAAACCGATGGCCACGCTCCACCCGGCACCGGCGAGCGCTTCGGCACACGCTCGGCCGATCCCGCGCGATCCGCCTGTGACGACGGCGACCTTCGACGGGCCTACGCTCGCGCCTTCGCGCTCGCTTCCTCGGCCCCCCGTCACGATGCCGCCGGTCCGGTCCAGCGGATGAGGTTCGCGCCCCACGCGAGCCCCGCCCCGAACGACGTGAGCAGAACCAGGTCGCCCTCACGTACACGACCGGCCCGCCAAGCGCGGTCGAGCGCGATGGGGATCGAGGCGGCCGACGTGTTCCCGATCTCGGCGACGTCGACGACCGCTCGATCCATCGGGACGCCGAGGCGCTCGGCGACCGCGATCATGATCCGCGAGTTCGCCTGGTGCGGGATCAGGACGTCGACGTCCTCCGCGGTGTATCCGGATTTCTCCAGGAGCTGACGGCACGCGTTCGACATCTCGACTACCGCACGCTTGAAGACCTCGCGGCCGTTCGGCATCCAGATCGCGTGTTCGCTCGCGTCGACGGTCTCGTGCGACGCGGGCCTCGCGGAACCTCCGGCGGGGATGAGGAGGATCTCTGCCGAACGTCCGTCCGCGCCGAGCACCGAGCCGATCACACCCGGCGACTCCGAGGGACGGAGGACGACCGCCCCGGCGCCGTCACCAAACAGGATCGACGTGCCGCGGTCGGCGAAATTCATGACTCGCGAAAGTACCTCGGCGCCGATCACGAGCACCGTCTCGGCCTGTCCCGACTCGATGAACGCGACCCCGGCGGACAGCGCATACGAAAATCCCGCGCACGCGGCGTTCACGTCGAACGCCGGCGTCGCGATGTTCAGCTTTCGCTGCACCCACACGCCGGCCGATGGGATCGGCGTGTCGGGAGTGAGCGTCGCGCAGACGATGAGGTCGAGCTGCTCGGGTGCGATTCCCGCGCTTTCGAGCGCGATCTTCGACGCGGCAGCGGCGAGGTCCGAGGTCGCCTCGTCCTCCGCGGCGAAGTGCCGCTCGTAGATGCCCGTGCGCTCGCGGATCCATTCATCGCTCGTGTCGACGAGGGTCTCGAAGTACGCGTTCGGCACCACGCGTTCGGGCAGCACGGAGCCAACACCCACGATGGTTGCGTGACGCGACCTCATCGATCCCTCCTGGCCGCGGGGTCCGCAACATCGCTTCGCTCACCGTGCGACCCCCGCGCGCCTCGCGGAGCGGCGGAGCGTTGCCGATCGAGCGACGAGGATATCGCCGGACGAAGGCCGTAGCCCCGCGGCGATCAGTCCAGCTCGGCGGCGAGCGCCGACGCCTCGCTCGGCGAGCCCACCGCGACGGCACGCGCGCCCGGGACGACGCGCTTGGCAAGGCGCGTCAGAACGTCGCCCGCTCCTGCTTCGACGAACACCTCGGCCCCGGCCGCCAGGAGCGATCTCACGCACGATTCCCACCGAACCGGCGACACCACGTGCCGTTTCAACAACGCACGGATTTCCTCTGGATCGGCGACGAGCTCCCCGGTCACGTTCGCCGCGATGGGGAATCGTGGTGCCCGGAACTCGGCGGCGTCGATCGCCGCGCCGAGTGGTTCGACCGCCGTTTCCATCAGCGGAGAGTGGAAGGCGCCGGCGACCCTGAGGCGCACCGCGCGGACCCTCCGTTCCGCTGCGAGGGTCTCCGCCCGTTCGATCGCGGCGACGCTCCCGCTTATCACCACTTGTTGGGGCGAGTTCTCGTTGGCCACGATGAGCACGTCGCTTCCACGCGCCTCGTCGCACAGCGCCGCGGCGTCTTCGGCGCCGACGCCGATCAACGCCGTCATCGTTCCCGGACGCTC
>DASUQY010000049.1:0-2275 GCA_036280315.1 Actinomycetota bacterium | reverse complement strand
GTGGCTGATCGCGACCGAGGCGGCTCTGTTCGCGACGGTCATCGTGTCCTACTGGTACATCCGCTTCCGGTCCGGGCCGATCTGGCCTCCGGACGGCATCGCGGCGCCCGAGCTCGCGCTGCCTCTCGTGATGAGCGCGATCCTGTGGTCGTCCAGCATCCCGGTGCACCTCGCGGACCGGGCCATCCGGCGCGGCGATCAGCGACGGTTGCGATTCGGCCTCCTGGCGGGATGGCTGCTGGGCGCGGCGTTCCTCTCCCTGCAGTTCGCGGTCGAGTACCCCAGCGTCCTGGACGAGTTCACCGCGCGGACGAACGCGTACGGGTCGATGTTCTTCGCGCTCACTGGGTTACACGGACTCCATGTACTGGTCGGCCTTGCGTTCTCCGTGTGGGTCCAGGTACGGGCGTGGCGCGGCGCGTTCGACGAGCGTCGGCACGTGAGCGTCCAGAACTTCGCCATGTACTGGCACTTCGTCGACGTCGTGTGGCTGTTCGTGCTCCTGACCGTCTACGTCTCGCCGCACCTGTGATCGCCCACACCGCTCCGGAGGCGCCAAAAGGCGACCGGACCACACGGTCGACGTGGGGATGGCTCGGTCTGCTCGTCGGTCCGACCGCATGGGCGGTGCAACTGACGGCCAATTGGGCGTTCGGCGAGGTGATCGCCTGCTCGCCGGCCGCGAGACCCGCCGGCGCTGTCCTCGGCATCGAGGTGAACGTGTTCAACGCCATCGTCAACGTGGTGCTCCTCGCGCTGACGGTGGCAACCGGCGTCGGCGCATTCATCGAGCTTCGGCGGATCCGATCTCGCCCGGACGAGACGCCCGCGCAGCGAGCGACGTGGCTGGCCACCGCAGGCGTCATGACCGCCGCGCTCTTCACGTTGTTGATCGCCGTGAGCTTCATACCGCTCGGCCTGATCCAGGGATGCGAGGCTGTATGACGCTCGTCGCTCACGCGCTCGTCGGCCCCGACGAGGTGTGGGGCGCGTGGCCGTTCGACCCATTGGTCATGCTCGGCCTCGTCACGGCGGCTCTCGTGTACGCCCTCGGCTCGATACGGCTCCGCCGTGCGGGCCGGCGGTCCCTGCGGCGCGCGGCGGCGTTCTGGGCGGGAACAGTCGCGCTCGGCGTCGCCCTCCTCTCGCCGCTCGATGCGGTGGCGGAGACCCTGTTGTCGGTGCACATGGCACAGCACCTGCTGCTCATTGTCGTCGCGGCGCCGCTGCTCGTCGTCGCCAGGCCCGTCGCCACGTGGTTCATGGCGTTTCCCTCCGGTTCACGGCGAACCGCCGCCCGCGCTCGAGCCGCCATCGCTTTCGTCCCGCGCGTGCTCCGGCGACCGCTCGTCGCGTTCGGCGTCGTCACCGTGGCCATGTGGAGCTGGCACGCGCCGACTTTGTACGAGGCGGCGCTCGTGAACGAACCGGTCCACGCGCTCGAGCACGGATCGTTCCTGGTCGCGTCGATGCTCGCGTGGTCGGTGGCGTTGCGCGGGCGCAGACGCGACGTGTCGAACGCGTTCGGTCGCGCGCTGTTCCTCGTCGCGTTCGCGCTCCAGGGGGCTCTCCTCGGCGCGGTGCTGGTGTTCGCGTCGACGCCGTTGTACCCGGTGCATCGTGGCGGGCCGGAGTTGTGGGGACTGACCGCTCTTCAGGATCAGCAGCTCGCCGGCGTGCTGATGTGGATCCCGCCGACGGCCGTGTACCTGGCGGCGATCGCCGCGGTGCTGTTCGGCGCGTTCCGCACGATGGAGCTCCGCGCGGAGGGCGCCGACGTCAATCTTCGCGCGGACGGCCTCGACGTCGGATCGGCGAGGGTCAAGTGACCGCCCGCATCGCGGTCTTCGTTGCGGTAGCGCTGGGACTCGCCGCGGGCGCGTGCACGTACCTGAGCGACGAGCCAACGCCGTTCCGTCCTCCAGGCGTCACGTCCGACGTGAACGCGGAGCAACGTGGGCTCGAGCTGTACGAGCGCGACTGCGCGTGGTGTCACGGCTCCGCGGGCGAGGGCACGTCGTTCGGCCCGGATCTGAACGGACCGCTCGACGGGGGCGCCTACACGCACTTCATGCTGGCGACCGGGCGGATGCCGCTCGACGATCCCGAGAAGAGAGCTGCGCCGGCGTCGCCGCGGTACGAGGCGGCGGACATCGACGCGATCGTGCGGCACGTCGAAACGTTCGGCGGGACCGGGCCGGGCGTGCCCACTCCGAGTCCCGCCGCGGGCGATCTCGCGGAAGGCGCCGAGCTGTATCTCGACAACTGCGCGGCA
>DASUQY010000048.1:0-2322 GCA_036280315.1 Actinomycetota bacterium | reverse complement strand
ATCCGCGGCAGGACGTCCTCGATCGAATACGCCTCGCCGACGCGCTCGGAGAACGCCGCGAGGACCTCGTACGGCGTCGCCCGGCTCCGGTACACGATGCGGTCGGCGAGTCTCTGTGCTCGCCGCCGGATCGGTCCGATGAGCGCACCCAGCGCTAGACCGAACGCCAGGAGTCCCCACTCCCATCGGGAAAGGCCGGTCCCGAAGACGCCGACGGGCACGACGACCACGAGCAGACCGAGCGCAGTTATGCCCGTGGCGACGATGGCGAAGACCGCCGTCTTCTTGATGACGACATCGATGTCCCACAGCCGGTAACGAAAGATTGCAACGAGGTACGAAACCGGCACCCCGATGACGATCGTGAACGCCGTGAGCCCGAAGACGATCGGGAAGATGGGACCCTCCTCCTCGGAGTAGATGCCGAACGCTTCGAGAAGGCCGACCCCGGCGAACATCGTGACGATCAGGGCGCCCGCCGTTCCGCCCACGAACGCGAGGAGCCGCATCTGCTGACGCGTTTCGCCCGTGGATCTGCGGAACCGGAGCACGATGGCGACGATGGATGCGATCGCGGAGATGAGGGCCACGATCGTTCCCGCTGCGATCACCCCGCCGGCGATCGGCGCGAACGCATCGATCCCGAATGGGTTCTCGAAGACGATGCCCTCCTCTCGCCAGTTGTTGAAGGGGCCCGGCCGCAACAAGAACGCGAGGAACGCCACGGCGGTGCCGCCGACGAGACCGACGACGGACCACCGCCATCCGCGGCTGGGAAGGTGGCCGTCGGGATACAGCAGGAACAGCAGCGGGAGGAGAGTGAGCGGGAACAGCGCAAACTCTCCGATCGTCGCCCAGACCGACATGAATGGCACCGAGCCCGGCTCGACCTTGAGGCCGTAGACCACGACGGCCTGACAGAGCGCGAGGATCGGGAACGGCGCGCCGGTGATGATGAACAGCCATCCCGCCCAGTTGGTCGGCTGCCGCCAGACGATCAGTGCCCCGATGCCGACCCACACGATGAGCAGGATCACGAACGCGACGAACAAGACCGTGCCGATGTCGGAGCTGGAGATCAGGTCGTCGCCCTCGGCAACGCGCTGCCGGAGCTCCGTGATCGTTTCCCGCATGCCGGGCGTCGACTCGTCGCCGACGACTACTACGATGCCCTCGGGCATCCGATCGAGCGTTGCCGTGACGATCGCTCCACCCGCGGCGAACGACCCGAAGCAGACGACGACCATCGCCCCCGAGAGCACGCGAGCCAGTCGTCTGCTCACGAACCCACCGACTCCACGACCCGAGTCGGAACGCGCCCGGTCACCGTCGTTCCCAACCAGGGCGACGAGGCGACCTCGAGCGTGCCGCCGAGCGCTTCCATCCTGTCCTGCATGATGTCGAGTCCCATCCTGCGCGCGACGAACTCCGGATCGATTCCCGTGCCGTCATCGCGCACGGCGAAGAGGATCGCCTCGCCGCGCGTGACCTCACCCCCGGCACGTTTCACGCCGCCCGTCCCGTCGAGACATCGATCCGGCCCTCGACCGTCGTCCCGCCTCCCGGGGAAGACCGGATCGTCAAGTCGCCGCCAACGGCCTCGACGCGGTCGCGCATGTTGACAAGCCCCGACCCTCGCGCTGTCGATGGATCGAACCCGGCGCCGTCGTCCTCGACGGCGAAGCGCAAGACCCCATCGCGCTCGGTAAGGCGGACCGCCACGCGCCTTGCGTTCGCGTATTTCGCCACGTTCTGCAATGCCTCCAGCGCCGAGAAATAGACGGCCGCCTCGACCTCCTGTGGGTACCGACCGATGCCGTCGGCCTCGACGCTCGCGGCGACCGTCGATTTTCGTGCTTGCGACTCGAGTGCGACCGCGAGACCCTCGTCGGCAAGGAGCGGCGGATAGATGCCCCGCGCCAGGTCGCGCAGCGTCTCCAGGGCGTCGACCGCGTCCGCCCGCACGCCAGCGATCGTTGCCCGAGCCTTCGCGGGATCGGACTCGGTCAGCTGTTCAGCGAGTCGGAGCTTGATCGACAGCGCCACGAGTTGCTGCTGCGCGCCGTCGTGTAGGTCGCGTTCCAGCTTGCGGGCGCGCTCGTCCTGCGCGGTGACGATCCGTTGGCGCGACGCTCGGAGGTCCGCGACGAGCGCGACATTGCGCAAGACGAGTCCGGCGTGCGCAGCGACGTCGCGCACGAGCTTCTCTTGTGGCGCTCCGAGCGGCTCGCGTAGCGGCATCCGCACCGAGATCGCCCCGAGAAGCTCTCCCTGGTGCCGCACCGCGAACGCGCGATCGCCGTCGAGGTCCGCGGGATCGAC
>DASUQY010000047.1:0-4575 GCA_036280315.1 Actinomycetota bacterium | reverse complement strand
CATCCAGCGCGCGATGGGGCGGCGCGATGACCGCTCGCCCGCGCGTCCGGCCGCGTTCGTGGGATTCGCGGCTACCGCCGTCGCGGTCCTCGGTCTCGGCGCCCTCTCGTTCACGATGATGAACCGCGCGCAGGTCGCCGAGGAGCGAACCCAGATCGCGTTCGAGCTCGCCTCGCTCATGACCTCTCCGGGCGTGGATCCTGAGCCGGTAGAGCCGCAGGCGGGGGCGCCGCCCAACAGCGACTTCGTCCAGGTCTCCGTTCCGGACCTCCGCCGCATGTTCGTGTTGGCGGAGTTGTGCCCGGATCCCGCACCCGGGTACGCGTACCAGCTGTGGCTTGGCAGCGGCGGCGAGTTCAAGCCGTACGGGCCGATGTTCGTGCCGTATGACGACGGGTCCGTCCTGATCCAGCTCATCGTCGATGTCTCCGTCTACGACGAGGTCTGGATCACCGAGGAGGTGACGGGCTCTCGACCCGAGACGCCTCGAACCGACGGTCCAGCGTGGCGCGGAGCTATCGCCTGACGGCCTGGGCGCCGGCTGGAGAACGCTCCCGCGGCGACGACCTGCGCGAGGCTCTGAGGAACCCCCAGAACATCACGGAGACTCCGCCGAGCAGCGCGAGCGAGAACGGGACGAGCAGACCGATCGCCGCGAACGCCGATCCGAACGCCGCGATCACCGTTGCGCCGAGCGCGATCAGGATCGTCCCAACGAACCGATCACGGAGCTCCGTCGCTCCGCGCATCCGCCACGCCGACCACAGGGCGCCGCCGACGAGCACGACGTACGCGGGGTACGCGACCAGCTGCGGGAGCCGGTGGGCGGGCGTCCCGACCCCGAAGACCTCTTTGCCCGACGGCAGGTCCTCCCCGAGTGCGGTGTCGTCGACGCCGGCGGTTCGGACGCGGGCGATCGTGTACGCCGTGACGAACACGAGGACGACGTACAGGATCGAGCGGACCACGCGATTTCGGACGAGCAGGTCGAGCTCACCCTGGGCGAGGAACGGGACGTTGAGGACGGCGCCGACCGCCCAGTAGACCCGGAACTCCGCCGACGTCCAGCCGTCGAGCGCCCCGAGTGCGACGACCGCGGAGGCCACCGCGTACATGCCGAGCGCCGCGGCCCAGAACGCGAGGTACGAGCGGCGAGACCTGAGGAACCTCCGGGCCAGTTGCGCCGCGAACGCGAGCGCAACCGCGGCCGCGACACCGGGGAACAGCCACATCGCGCGCGCAGCATAGGTGGTTCACGGAACGTGGAGCGACCGCTCGCGCGTCCTGCGGTCGGGCGCAGTCCGCCCTCGTCGCAACTGCCGCTGCTAGCCTCCGCCGGTGCGCCGCGGCACGTTCATCGCGATCGTCGTGCTGTTCGTGCTCCTGGGCGCCGCCGCGATCTACCAGTTGGTCCTGGCGAGCGACGATCGCGAGCGATTCCCCGGACCGCAGCCGGGGACGCCGGTTCCGACGACCACGACGACGTCCTGACGTTCGATTGGCTCACGGCCCGGCGTACAGCTCGATATACAACTCGATGAGGCGTTGCACCTCCTCGCCCCGTGGACCGGTGAGCAGATCGGTGCCGTGGTCGTCGACCGGTACGATCTCGACGCGTTTCGGTGGGGGCGACTGCGCGTGCAGCGTTTGGGCGTCACGCGCGGCGGATGCGTCGCCGAGGCCGGCGATGAACAGCTTCGCGGCCGTAACGTTCGAGAGCACGGCGGGATCGACCACGAGGCCCTCGATCGACGTCGGCGCCGAGAGCGAGATGACCGCACGAACGTCGACGTCGGCGCGCGACGCCGCGATGAGCGACGCAGTCCCGCCCATGCTCGCGCCGACGACCGAGACGCGCGTCGCTCCGCGATCTCGGACGAAGTCGATCGCCCCGAGGACGTCTTGCCACATCGCCGGCACATCGCGCTCGCCGGCGGAGCAGCCGCCTGGCCCGCCCGGGCAGTACCCGCGGAAGTCGTACGTCAGCACGAGGTACCCGGCGTCCGAGAGGCGCGTGGCGAACGCGAACCACGACGTCTGGTCGGCTGGGCGCATGTGCGACAGCACGACCGCCGACGTTCCATCGCCGAACAGCCGGCCCTCGAGCTCGATCCCGTCGCTCGACCTGAACGAGACGGCCCGCGAGCCCGAGATGTCGACGGGTCGCTCGCCGCCCGAGCATCCAACGGCGACGACCGTGACGACGACGATGACCATCCAACGGACGCAACGGCTCGATGTGACGTGACCGCCGAAGCGCGTGGCTTGGGGTGCGGGGATCGCCCGGCCAGCGGTGTGCGGACCCCGCACGAGCGTTCTTCGAGCTAGCGGCCCTGCTGCCGCCGCTGCCAGCGGGTCTTCTTGAGGAGCTTCTTGTGCTTCTTCTTCCGCATCTTCTTGCGGCGCTTCTTGATCAACGACGGCACGCGCGTTCCCTTCTGTCTTTCGTCGGGGTTACTCCGACCCGAACAGGTTCCGCAGGTCGACTCGCTTGGCGCGGAAGTTCTCGTCGAGCCGGACGGAGCCCAGTCTAAGCGCCTTCGGCCCGGCCGCCACCGGAGAGATCAATCGCAGGACTCCCTGGTCCTCGGTGTACTCGAGGTAGCCGAGACCCGTGTACGCGCCCGCGCCGTTCGACAGCCCGACCAGCATGCGGTGAAGCTGCGGTACCTCGAACAGCGGAGGGAGCGCCGGCATGAACACGGTCGGCTTGACACGGAACCGATGGAGCTCGCCCGAGAAATAGGCCCGCATTGCGCGCTCACGGTTATCCGCGCGACGGTCGACCGTCGTCGGAACAACGTCTGGATGCACGCCGAGGGGAACGACCTGAGTGGGAAAGAACCGCTGGATCACGCCGAGGAGCGGCAAGAGCTCTTCGCCCCGCTGCAGTCCGATGACGAGGTCCGGCTCGAGCAGCTCGACCTTGTGATACTTCAGGACCTGTCCGGTGATGCCCGACACGAGCCCCGACGTGTCGACGACGACCAGATCGGCGCCCTCGTCTTTCGCGCGGCGATGGAGCCTGGCGACCCCCGCAACGACGGGGAGCAGGTGGCCCTGTGCCGAGATCGACCCGACGAACGACATCTCGTCGGCCACCGCGAGGCTCCCGGGTTCGAGGTCCGCCGCCGAGCGAACCATCTTCAGCGTGACCGTGGCGGGCGGGCCCACGGTCTTCTGACCCACGTCGGCATCGAGCAGCGCGGCCGGCCGACCCGCCTCGACGGCAGCCGTGAGCACGTTGCGCGATAGCGAAGTCTTGCCCGTGTCGAGCCCTCCGACGAGAACAACGGTGTGCTTGGTGCGCACCGCGTCGTCGACGAGCGCTTCGTACTCGTTCACGTCCGCCTCCGGGTTCTCGGTCCCGGAGGCCCGTTCGCACGCGTGCCTGCCGTGTGCCTACGCCGTCAGCTCCCCACTCGGGTCGGGGGTTCGCACATCGCTCGCTTCGTTCGCCGTGCTACCCCCGGGCCGGTCCGGGCTGGCATGAGGTCGTCTTGTGGTCGATCGGTCCGGTCATGACGTTCACGCGTTCGAGCCGCGCCTCTGGGTCGGATCGTTTCAAGTCGGACATCCTACTGAGCGGGCCGCCGCCCCCGAAGTTTCAGGGCAGACGGGAGACGATCGCCTGGAAGCAGGGCCAGTACGACTCGGGGCTGACGTTGTCGTCCATGACGATCACCGGCCCGCATCGTCCCTGCGCCCGCGCCACGACGAGCGCCGGATCGTTCACGTCGGCGATGGCCAGGGTGTCCACGCCGCGTTCGATCCCCGCGCCGGCGAAGCCGTGGTCGGCGAAGACGAGGTCCGGCGTCTCGGCGTCGAGGATCCGGTTCATCGCGTCGGGCGAGTGTGTATGGCGCGCGCTCGCCTGATCGGTGAGCACCGCGAGCCCGTCGAGGTAGCGGATCTGCCACGGATGGTCGCGGTCGGGGTCGTGCCATCGACGGCCGTCGGCGGGACGGAGAACGTCCACACCGCGGGAGCGCATCTCGTGACCGATCGCCATGTAGAGGTGCGCGAGGCCGACGGGATGCCCCGTCGCCAGCACCATCCGCTCGCAGCGTTCGGCGGCGAGCGCGAGACGGTCGCCGACCGCCTCGCACGCGCGGAGAACGCGTACCGGATCAACGGGAACAGGACCGCTGCGAACGCCTTCTTCCGGTTCGAACCCCGCCGCGGTCGCCACGAGCTCGAGCACCTCGGACTCCGAGACCGTCCCCAGTCCCGACATGCCGAACTGCTTGTCTGGGTCGCCGGCGATCAAAAGATGGATGTTGCCGAGCACGTTGTCGAGCGGATGACTGATCTCCCGGCCCGCGATGCCGCCGTCGAGCAACCCGGCGACGAGCTCGTCATGGTCGACGTGGCGCGTCGTCCAACGGTCGTCGATTCGCGGAAGGCGCGCGGCGTGTCGTTCGATGACGTCCATCTCACATCCATGGTACGGAAGTGAACGTACGCTTCCGGAGCGATGGAGCTTCGCGACTCCGTAGTCGTCATCACCGGAGCGTCGTCGGGGTACGGCGAGCTCGCGGCGGTGCGGTTCGCTCGCGCCGGCGCTCGGGTCAC
>DASUQY010000046.1:0-5646 GCA_036280315.1 Actinomycetota bacterium | reverse complement strand
CCGCCGACGCGTTCGCCGCGTCGCATGCCGGCGTGCGGATCGAATGGTCCGCGCGGTCGCTCCAGGCGTTCGCGGACGAGCCGGTCGACCGGCTGGCGGAGCGGTTCGATCTCATCGTGCTCGATCATCCGGCAATCGGGTACGCCGTCGCGCGCGGATGTCTCGTTCCGCTCGACGAGAAACTGGACTCGGCGTTCCTGGACGAGCTGCGGAGCTCGGCCGTGGGACGGAGCTTCGAGAGCTACGAGTGGGAGGGTCACGTGTGGGCGCTCCCGATCGACGCCGCGGCGCAGGTGGCCTCGTACCGGCCAGACCTGCTGGATCGCATCGGCGCCGAGGTGCCGAGGACCTGGGATGACGTCGTCGATCTGGCCGAGCGGGCCCGATCGATCGACGCGTGGGTCGCCTTCCCGTTCATCCCCGTCGACGCGGTGCTCGCGTTCCTCGCCGTGTGTGGTGCCCTGGGCGAGGAGCCATGCGAACGCCACGACGTCGTCGTCTCACACGACACCGGTGTTGAGGCGCTCGAAACGCTCCGGCGCGTGGTCCCCGCGTCTCATCCCGAGAGCACCCCGCGGAACCCGCCGTCGATGCTCGAGCGAATGAGCACGACCGACGAAGTCGCGTACTGCCCGCTCGCGTTCGGCTACTCGAACTACGCGCGTCCGGGCTTCCGTCCCAACCTCGTGCGCTTCGCGCCGGCGCCCGAGGGTGTCGACGGTGTTTCCCACGGAACGCTCGGCGGCGCGGGTCTCGCCGTCTCTGCGTATTCGCGCAACGTCGACGCCGCGATGGAGTACGCGAGGTTCGTCACCGACGCGGAGACGCAGCGCACCGTGTACTTCGAGGGCGGCGGCCAGCCGGGTCACCGAGCCGCGTGGACGGACCCGGCGGTGAACGCGTCGTCGTCCGGCTTCTTCGCGGATACGCTCCCCGCCCTGGACGCGGCGTGGCTGCGTCCACGGTACGACGGCGTGCTCGAGTTCCAGGAGCGAGGTGGCGAGCTGATCAACTCGTGGCTGCGCGACGGCGGTGAGGCGAACGCGGTGCTGAACGCGCTCGACACGTGGTACTCGGAGAGCATGCGGGCCGGCGAACCGCGAGGCGCGTCGAAGTGACGCGCGCGCTCGAGGGCGTTCGAGTTCTCGATTTCACGCAGATGATGATGGGCCCGTGGGCCACGCAGTTCCTCGGAGACATGGGCGCGGACGTCGTGAAGATCGAACGGCCCGGCGCGGGCGAATGGGAACGCGGTCTGCGAGCGATGGGCGAGCTGCTCGATGGGCAGAGCCCGTTCTTCCTGGCGATGAACCGCAACAAGCGGAGCGTCGCCATCGACTTGAAGCATCCGCGCGCTCGCGACGTCGTGCTGCGACTCGCCGAACGTTCGGAGCTCGTCGTCGAGAACTTCCGGCCTGGCGTGATGGATCGGCTGGGGATCGGCTACGACGACCTTCGGACGGTGAGTCCGTCGATCGTGTTCGTGTCGGGAACCGGCTTCGGGCCCGACGGACCGTACGTCGGCCGGCCGGGGCAGGACCTGTTGATCCAGTCGATGACGGGGCTGGCTGCGTATGGCGGCCGGCGCGACGACCCGCCGACACCCTCGGGGAGTTCGATCGTCGATGCGAGCACTGCCCTGCTCCTCGCGTTCTCCGCGATGGTCGGGTTGTTCCACCGTGAGCGCACCGGCGAGGGGCAGCGGATCGACGTGAGCCTGTTCAACACGGCGATCGCGCTCCAGTGTCAGGAGATCGCCGCGTTCCTGAACATGGGCAAGCCGTTCGAGCGGAGCGAGGCAGGGATCGGCGGCGCGTGGCTCTCGGCGCCGTTCGGGATCTACCTGACCGCGGATCGGCCGATCGCCATCGCCATGGCGTCCCTCGCCGTGGTCGGTGAGTTGATCGGCGCCCCCGAGCTCGCCGAGTACGACGAGGGGAACCGAGCGTACGACCAGCGAGACGACGTCTACCGGATCGTTCAGGAGCGGCTGATGGAACGGCCTGCCGCCGACTGGCTCGAGATCCTGGCGACGAAAGACGTGTGGGCCGCGCCGGTCCAGACGTTCGACGACCTCGTCGACGACCCGCAGGTCGAGCACAACCGGCTGGTCGAGACCGTTCGGCACCCTTCGGGCGGCGACCTTCGCGTCGTCGGCGTTCCCATGCGGTTCTCCGAAACGCCCGGCGAGATCCGTTCCGGTCCGCCCGCGGTCGGCGCACATACCGACGAGGTCCTGAGCGAGGCCGGGTTCTCGGAAGCAGAGATCAGCGCGCTGCGAGACGACGGGCTGATGGGGTCGTGACGCTCATTCAGTCCGAGCGGCGAGGTCCTGCGGTCGTTCTGACCTTCAACCGGCCGGACAAGCTGAACGCGCTCAGCACGTCCATGCTGAACGAGCTCGAACGGGGTCTCGACGAGGCCGAGGGCGATCTCGACGTGCGGGCCGTGATCCTGACCGGAGCCGGCGAGAAGGCGTTCGTGGCCGGCGCCGACATCGGCGAATACGCGGAACAGGACGAGGAGGCGTTCGGCGAGTACCAGCGATACAGCCGGCGGCTGTTCACGCGGATCGACCGGTTCACCAAGCCTGTGGTGGGCGCGGTGAACGGCTACGCGCTCGGCGGCGGATTCGAGATCGCATTGTGCTGCGACGTGTTGATCGCGAGCTCGAACGCCCGGTTCGGACTCCCTGAAGGCTTGCTGGGTCTCTCGCCCGGCGGCGGCGGAACGCAGCGATTGACGCGTGCCGCTGGTCCGTTCGTGGCATCGGACCTGTTGCTGTCGGCCCGGCGGCTCAGCGCGGAGGACGCGTTCCGCCTCGGCCTCGTCGCGGAGGTCGTCGACTTGGAGCGACTGATGGAGACGGCGCTGGCAAAGGCCGAGGCGATGGCGAAGATCGCACCGCTCGCGACGACCGAGATGCTTCGCTTGATCGAGGTAGCGGGGGATGTCGAGCTGGAGGAAGGGTTGACGGTGGAGCAGTCGGCGCTCGCTCGCTTGCGCGCGAGCGCCGACGCAGCTGAGGGCATCGACGCGTTCGTCAACAAACGCGAGCCGAAGTTCAGGGGCGCGTAGGGAGGCGAGATGGGTCGGCTCGGCGGGAAGGTGGCGGTCGTGACCGGCGGCGCGAACGGCATCGGCCGAGCATCTGCGAAAGCACTCGCAGTGGAAGGCGCGCGCGTCGTGATCGGCGACGTCGCGGAGGAACGCGGCGAGAGCGCGGCGCAGGAGATCCGAGATGCCGGCGGCGAAGCGACGTTCGTTCGAGTGGACGTGACGAAGATGTCGGACGTCGAGGGCCTCGTTCGTGAGGCCGTCGATGGGTGGCGCCGCCTGGACGTGATGTTCAACAACGTCGGCGTGGCGATCCCGGGGACGGCCGGCGAGATGAGCGAGGACGAGTTCCGCCGCGTGCTGGACGTCAACCTGATCGGCGTGTGGCGCGGCATGCGGGCGGCGATCCCGGAGATGCTGCGGACCGGCGGCGGCTCGATCATCAACACGAGCTCGGTACAGGGTCATGTCGCGTTCCAAGGCTGGGCCGGATACGCGGCGAGCAAAGGTGGCGTGGATGCGCTGACCCGACAGGCAGCGGTGGAGTACGCGCCGAAAGGGATCCGGATCAACTCGATCGTGCCCGGAACGATCCTCACGGAAATGAACGAGAAGATCCTGAGCGAGGCCGAAGATCCAGACGCGCAGATGGCCACATGGACATCGATGCACCCGATCGGTCGGGTCGGTCAACCCGACGAGGTCGCTGCGGCGGTCGTGTTTCTCGCGTCGGACGAGTCGTCGTTCATCACGGGCGAGTCCCTGCGCGTCGACGGCGGCTTGATCGTGAGGGCGTGACGGAGCCGACGGTTCTCCTGGTCGGTGGCGCCAACCCGCCGCGCTTCCGCCGCTTCAGGCGAGCACCTGGTACAGGCTCAAGCTGTTGCCATAGGGATCGACGAAGTCGCAGAACGCGATCACGCTCTCTACGCGCTCTATCTCCTGCACGGGGACTCCGAGTCTCAGCAGGCGATCGCGTTCTCGTTCGATGTCCTCGACCCCGATCCGAAACACATGTTCGGAGCTGCTCGTTTCGCCCTCGAAGAGCTGGAGCCAGCATCCCCTCGAAACCTCGTATTCATGGACGCCGCGGACGGGCTCGATCGCGGGACCGATTCCGAGGACCTGCTCGTACCAACGCTTTGCCCCGTCGAGATCGCTCACCGGTACACCGGCCGTGATGCTCGTAACTCTCATGAGGCCTCCGCCCCTGTTGCTACATCTTGAGACAGGACACGCTGATCAGGGACGCCGCGTCGCACCGCGTCAAGGTCCTGACGGAACGAGGCCCCGTCGTTCGCCCTCGGCGAGGAGCTCCTCGAGACGCCCAGCGCCGTCGAACGCTGTCGGCGCGCGGACCGACAATCCCGCGTACAGCGTCGCCCACGCGATGCGCGCCTCGATGTCGCGCCCACGCAGATCCGCCCACACGTAGGCCGCCACGAACAGATCGCCGGCGCCGGTCGTGTCGA
The DNA here is from genome assembly GCA_036280315.1 of Actinomycetota bacterium. Taxonomy (GTDB): domain Bacteria; phylum Actinomycetota; class UBA4738; order UBA4738; family HRBIN12; genus CALGFI01. Next base: position 1,117 of record DASUQY010000046.1, on the reverse strand, counting down.
CGACGTCGAGGTCGGGCGCCTTCGCGCGCACCTCCCGTCCGCGTTCGAACGCGACTGCGCCGTCAGGACCGAGCTTGACGACGACGCATTCGACGTCGGCTGCCAACGCGCGGGCGGCCGACGACGCATCATCCGCGCGGGTAATCCGGCACGCCTCACGCTCGTTCGCGATGAGTGCTCGGACACCCTCGAACGAGACGCCGTTGACGTCGACGCCGGCGTCGAGCTCGATCCCACCGGTCGTCGAGTAAGCGGCCGCGTCCGGCGGACGGAGCGGAAGCCGGCCGAGCGACAGCACGTACGCGTGCGCGTCGACGGCCGCGACGTCCTGCGCGGTCGGTTCGGCCTCGTCGAACGCCGTCGCCATCGCCGAACCGTCGGGCGTCGAGAGGATCGCCGTTGTCGGGGTCGACTCGCTGCGCCGTCCGATCCACTCGACACCCTCCGCCGAGAGCATCGTGTGCAGCACCTCGCCAACCGGATCCTCGCCGATCGGGGAGACCAGCGCTGTGGAAAGACCGAGTCGCGCCGCGCCGATCGCCTGCATCCCCGTGCCGCCCGGTCCGACGCGGAGTTTCCGGGCGACGACCTCTTCACCCGGACCGGGCACCCGCGGGAGCCCGGTGAACGTCAGGTCGAGGAACGGAGCACCGACGACCGCGACGTCGAACGCTCTCACGCGTAGCGCTCCCGCATCCACGCGTGCTGTTCCATGTAGCCGTCCACGATGCGTTCTGCCAGCTCGCGCGATGGAACGACGGGGTGAGACGCGACCGCGTCCACCACCGCTCCGCGTGAGTGCGCAGCAACGGCGGCGAGCGTTGCGTGTTCGGCCCCGCGAACGCTCTCCATCAGCCTTCGCTCGTCGTCAGGCAGCGTGGCGGCCTCGTCGGGAAGCGCGCCGTCGGAGCCGACGACGCATAGAACCTCGACCGTCGCGTCGTCGTCGAGCCATCCGATCGTCCCGCCGTTCCGAACGCCGAGGATGAGCCGGTCGCGCGTGTCGTTCGCGACCGCGCGAACGAGTGCCGCGGCGACGCCCCCGTATCCCGCTTCGTCCGGTGATATCAGCTCGTCCGGCGTCGATACAGAAGTCGACACTGCAGTGGTGACGTCT
>DASUQY010000045.1:0-5056 GCA_036280315.1 Actinomycetota bacterium | reverse complement strand
CCTCGACGTCGACGTTGTCGAGACCGATGCCGGCGCGTGCGATCACCTTGAGGTTCTCGCCGGCCGTGATCACGTCGGAGGTCACTTTCGTTTGCGAACGCACGACGAGCGCGTCGTACGGCGCGATCTCCTGCTTCAGGTCGCCGTCCGCGAGCTCCAGGCGCACGTCGACCTGGAAGTCGCGGCGAAGGAGCTCGAGCCCAGCGTCCGACAGTGGCTCGGTGACGAGGACCTTCATGGGTTCGCTAGCCGCGCTCGGTGCCAGCCCCGTCCCTGGGGGCGTGCTCCTGGAACACGCTCTCGGCGGCGGCCACGGCCGCGCCGCGCTTCACCGGGTAGCCCAGCCGTTCCAACGTCATCTCGAGCGCGGCGAGCCCGCGCACGATATCGAGCTCGCTGTAATAGCCGAAGTGCCCGATGCGGAAGACCTTCCCGCGGAGCGGCCCCTGACCGGGCGCGATCACCACGCCGAAGTCCGAACGGATCCGATCGCTGATCGCGTCGGCGTCGATGCCCTCGGGCGCGCGGACGGCCGTCACCGTCCAGTTGTCCTGCAGTCCCTCGCCGAACAGGTCGAGGCCCAGCGCCTGCACGCCGTCCTTGACCGCGCGTGACAGCATCTGGTGGCGGCGCATCGCGCCGTCGATCCCGTCCTCGAAGTAGAGCTCGAGCGCAGCGGCGAGGCCCTGCATCACGCTGATCGCGGGGGTCCACGGGTTCTCCGGATGCGGCAGCTCGGCATACCGCTTGTACGCGCTCCAGTCGAAGTAGAACCGTGACATCGTCGAGCGTTCGTGCGCCTGCCATGCGCGTTCGGAGATCGCGACGAACGCGAGCCCGGGTGACGCGGACAGGGCCTTCTGCGACCCGCCGACGGCGACGTCGACCCCCCAATCGTCGAAGGCGAATGGAACTGCGCCCAGGCTCGAGACGACGTCAACGATCACGAGCGCGCCCGCGTCGCGCGCGACGCGCGTGAGCTCTCGAACCGGCTGGATGACGCCCGTCGACGTCTCGGAGTGCGTGAGCAACACCGCCTTGACCGGAGTCTCGGCGAGCGCGGCCGCGACGTCAGCCGGGTCGACGCGACGGCCCCACTCGTACTCGACGATCCGAACGACGAGCCCATGCGCCTCGGCGAGCTTTGTCCAGCGCTCGGAGAAGTAGCCGGCCAGTGGCACGAGCACCTCGTCGCCGGGCGAGAGGACGTTCTGGATCGCCGACTCGAGTCCGCCCGTTCCCGATGACGTCATCAGCAGCACGTCTGCGCGATCGGTCCGATAGAGCTGCTTCAAACGCTCCGTCACCTGTCGCATCAACGCGCCAAAGCCGGGTCCGCGGTGGTAGACGAGCGGGCTGCCTTGCGCCAGCAACACCTCGGGCGGGATCGGCGTCGGCCCCGGGGCAAGGAGGATCTCGGGCCGGTTCATCCGCATTGCTCCTTACGGGGGGTGGTTCGAGGAACGAACGCGGTCAGCGTATCACCGGCGCCGCAGCGTCCCGACAGCGATCGCGGACGTCCGGTGCGCGATCAGTCGCTCGGCGGCTTGAGCTTCCGCAGGTCGACCTCGGGGTCGGAGAGCAGCGCGGGGTCCGGGCGGACGCCCGCGACGATCAGCGGCATCGAACGGCGCACGTCGTGCTTCCAGTTCATGCTGAAGGTCGAGAGCAGCCGGCCGTCCTTCAGCAGGAACGCGGCGAACCTCCGCTCGTCGACGTCCCCTCTGATCACCGTCTGGTCCCATTCGGTCGCGAACCCCGACATCTGGATCTCCGTGTCGTACTGGTCGGACCAGAACCAATGCGCGTCGTCGAACACCTCGTTCGCGCCGAGCATGTTCTTGGCGACGTGCTCCCCCATCTTCAGTGCGTTGTCGAAGTGCTCCACGCGGATCGAGCCGAACACCGGATGGTCGTGACGCGCGACGTCGCCGATCGCCCAGATCCCGTCGACCGACGTCCGCAACGTCGCGTCGACGGGGATGCCGTTGTCCGTGGGAACGTCGCTCTTCTCAGCGACCTCCGTGACCGGCTGCACGCCGATACCGACGACGGCCATCTCCCCCTCGATCCTTCGACCCTCCTTGGTCACGAGCGCCTCGAACCGGCCGTCACCCTCGAACCGTTCCGCCCCGTCGTGAAAGATCATCTCCACGCCGTGATCGCGGTGGAGCGCCTCGATAGCTCCGCCGAGCTGCGGACCGAGGACGCGTTCGAGCGGGGTGCCGGCGAACTCGACGACAGTGACGTCGAGGCCGAGCTGACGAAGCGACGACGCGACCTCGGCGCCGATGAATCCCATCCCCACGAGGACGGCCTTGGCCGCGTTCTTCGCCGAGCTCCTGATCGCGTCGGCGTCCGGCGCGAAGCGAAGGTCGTGGACGCCCGGGAGCTCGAGCCCCGGAAGCGGCACTCGGCGGTTGCGTGAACCCGTCGCGATGACGAGTTGATCGAACCCAACGCGGCTGCCGTCGCCGAGCTCCACCTCTCGGGCCGATACGTCGACTCGCTCCGCGCGAACACCGAACCGCGCATCGACGTTGTTCTCCCCGTACCACCCTGGTGGACGAACGAGGTGATGGTCCGACTCGCCGCGGAGGTACTCCTTGGAGAGCGGTGGTCGCTCGTACGGCGGCATCGGCTCCTCGCCGATGAGCACGACTTCGCCGTCGTATCCGGCGTCGCGGAGCGATCCGGCCGCCGTGCCTCCGCCTTCGCCCGCGCCGACGATGACGAACGTCGTCATCGGTTCCGGAGTCTCATCGCGGGCCGAACTTCCGTGCGGTGCCGAACGTCACTGCTCGTTGACCAACACCTGGACCTCGCCGCCTTCGACGCGTAGCTGGAACACGTCCACGGACTCGGTCGCCGGGCCGCCGATCACCTCGCCCGTCGTGACGTCGAACTGACTGCCGTGACACGGGCACTCCACGGTCGTGCCGTCGAGCTCTCCTTCGGCAAGCGAGCATCCCTGGTGCGTACAGGTGTCGTCGAACGCGTGCAGGTCGCCCTCGACGTTCGCGATGGCGACCATCCGGTCGCCCGCGCCGAACGAATTCATCTCGCCCTCGGCGACCTCGCCCTCCGGCCCAACCTTGACCCACTCACCAGCCATGCTCGATTCCCTCCCGATGACTTGGCCGCTTGACCCTCGTTGGGCTTCCGCTGATGCGGCGCGAACGTGCGGCAGCGTATCGCAAGCCGCGTCGTCACTCGCCACCTCACGCACGGCGGCGAGCGAGCAGATCCGGCGTCAAGTAGCCGACACCCGCGACGAGATACAACCCGGCGAGGATGAGGAACCCCCACCGAAAATCGATCGGAAGCATCGACGGGATCAGCGCACCAGCCACCCACGCAAGCTGGAACAGGACCTCGTACCGCACGAACACGCGCCCGTGCGCGCCGCCCGGCGCAAGGCGCTGCATCAGGCTCTGGAACGCGAGCCGCCCGAGCTCGGCGGACGCGCCGACCACGATGGCGAAAACGACGAGAACCGGTAACGAGAACGCGACGAACGCGAGCACCGCTCCGATCCCGGCGCCGATCACGCAAGCGACCACCACCGCCTCTTCTCTCAGCGACGACGGCAGGCGCGGCGCGATCAGATCGCCAACGTACCCGCCCGCCGTTCCGGCCGCGGCGAGCACGCCGAACCACCACGCCGGCTCGCCGCTCTGTACGAGGGCGAACGCCAGCGCGAAGAGCAAGAACCCGGTCGCGGCGCGAAGGCCGGCTGCTCCGATCGCGGGCGCGGCGAGGGCGGGGATCCCGCCGGTGCGGGTCACCTCGGCTTCGCCGCCGCGGAGCCTGGGGTGGGGCAGTCGAAGGTTCAGCAGCGCGGCGACGGCATACGTGATCGCTGCGCCGTACAACGTCGCCTCCGCGCCGCCGAGCCGCAGCAACACAAGAGCCGGACCGGCGCCCAGGAGCGCACCGGCGGCGGCGATCCGGCCGAGCCGCGCGTTCGCGCGCACCAAGCCCTCGGTGCGATCGGCGTACGCGACGGCGAGCCCGTTCTTGGTGATCGCGTGCACCTTCGACAGCGCCAGCAGGATGAACGCCGCCGGGAACAGCACGAGCGTCCCGAACCGCGGAGCCGCGTACAGCGCCACGACGGCGCGGCCGAGCGCCGCGGCGAACGAGATCTGACGACGGGGCCCGGCTCGGTCGAGCAGCGGAACGAGGAACGGAGCGGCGAACGCCAACGGTGCCATCGTCAACGCGAGGTAGAGCGCGACACGCCCTCGCGCCTCCCCCACCGGAAGGTCGAAGAACACCGAGCCGGCGAGGGCGATCGCGACGAACGCGTCACCCGCGACGGATACGAGGTGGGCGAGCCCGTACCGCTCGAGCGGTTGGTCCGAGCGCCACATGCGGCCGATCGGGCTGATCAGCGCTTCGAGCAGGCCGACCAAACCGAGCAGGATCAGCTGCCACCACGGGTACCGCCGGGAAGCCGGATCGACCCTCACCGGCGCGCCGAGCTCAGCTCTCCGACAAGCGCCGGAGCAACAGCTCGCGGACGGCTTTGGCGTCCGCTGAGCCGCGCGACTTCTTCATCACGGCACCCAGAACGGCGTTCAGGGCGCCCTCCTTGCCCCGTCGGTACTGCTCGACCGGCCCTGGGTTCTCGGTGATCGCTTCCGTTACCCACGTCTCGAGCGCAGAGTTGTCGGTCACCCGGCGGAGCGCCCGGCGATCGACGATGTCGTCCACCTCGTCGCCCGTCTCTACGACCTCCTCGAGCACCTGTTTCGCCGCGGTCTGCGACAGCGTTCCGTCATCGATCAGCCGCACGAGGTCGGCGACGTGCTGCGGCGTCACCTTCGTCTCGTCGAGCTCGACGCGCGCCTTGTTCAGCAGCCCGGCGAGGTCTTGCGTCACCCAGTTCGCGGCGGCGCGCGGGTCGGCCCCGAGCGCGACGATGTCCTCGAAGAACCGAGCGGTCGACATCGAGGCGACGAGGAGCCGTGCCTGTTCCGGTTTCAGCGCGTGGTCGGAGACGTAGCGGGCGCGCTTCGCTGCCGGAAGCTCCGGCAGCGATGCGCCCACC
>DASUQY010000044.1:0-2378 GCA_036280315.1 Actinomycetota bacterium | reverse complement strand
CACAAGATCCGGGCGAGGATGGCAGCTCGACGACACGATCGGAGCCGACGCACATGGTGGGGGCGCTGGGAGCCCGTCGTGTTGGCGAGACACGCGGGCTCGACGATGCACGCACGGCTCGACATCCGGCGGTGGGAGAAGCTACAACGACGTATCGCCTCGAAGGTCGACGCGGTCACGGTGTGCAGCACCCTGGACCGCGAACGACTGGGGGTTCGCAACGCGGCCGTCGTCGCCAACGGGTACCAGGCGACGTCGTCGCCACTCGGCAAGGTCGAGATTGGGCGGCCTCCGACGCTGCTTCTCGCGGGCGCCCTCTCCTATACGCCGAACGCGGATGCCGCGCGGTACTTCGTCAGAGACATCTTTCCGAAGATCCGCGACCGCATACCCGACGCGCAATTGCGCCTGGTCGGGCGACACGACCGACGTGCCGAGGAAATGCGCGGAGAGGGCGTCACGCTCACCGGATACGTCCACGACATCCGTGCCGAGCTGGCACACGCCGATGCCGTTGTCGTCCCGATCCGATTCGGCGGCGGAACGCGTATCAAGGTCCTGGAGGCGTTCGCTCACCGCATCCCCGTCGTCTCGACGTCGCTCGGCTGCGAGGGCCTCGAGGTGGTCGGGGGCCGTCACGTGCTCATCAGCGACGATCCCGATGGGTTCGCCGCGGACTGCATTCGCCTCCTGACCGACCGTCGGCTGCGAGGGGGCCTCGTGGCCGCCGCCTCCGAGCTCTTTTCCGACCGCTATCGCTGGGAGTCGATTTCATCGACTATCGGCGAGCTGGCCGAGAGGGTGTCCGAGGATCGTCGGCAACCCCCGATCACACGCTACGGGCGGGCCTCACCGAACCACTCCGTGAGCAGTGGCCGGATCTCCGCGAGTGACGGCGCCGAACGGTCGCGCTGAGAGACGATCGGCTCCGGAAGTGGCCACGCGATCCCGAGGTCCGGATCGTTCCACGACACGGCGACGTCGAGGTCGGGGTCGTATCGGGCGTCAACGCGGTAGCAGACGTCGGCCATCTCGGACAGCGCCTGGAACCCGTGGGCGCAGCCCGGAGGGATGCTGACCTGCAGATGCCGGGCATCGTCGAGGATGAAGTGCTCCCATCGAAGGAACGTCGGCGACCACGGCCGGAGGTCCACGACGACGTCGAAGATCTCGCCGTGGGCACATCGAACCAGCTTCGCTTCGCTGAGCTCGGACCGCATGTGAAGGCCTCGGATCGTGCGTTGCCGTGATCGAGACTGATTCTCCTGAAGCAGCCTGGTGTGGTCGATGCCGGCGAGGGCATGGAGGTCGTCCGCGAAGACGCGGAGGAACCAGCCGCGGTCATCCGTGATGGGCCGGGGTTCGATGAGCTTCACGTCGTGGATCGAGGTCCCGTGAATCTCCATCGCTTCCCTTCGCCGGCGTGGGGATCCGAGGTGGCGGATTCTACGGCACCACGACACGGCGGCGGACACGGGGCGTGAAGCACGGATCGTCGTCATGAACGCAGGAGGTCGACGTGGGTATCTGGTCTCGGATGGAGCGGTGGGCCGAGGATGGGAACGAGGCGACGGTCGCGGTCGTGGGCGCTGGGTTCGTGGGACGGGGGCTCGTGCACCGGCTGGAGCGGAGCCCCGGGATGAGGCCGGCGCTCATCGTCAATCGCACCGTGGCCCGGGCGGTGAGCGCGTACGACGCAGCTCGAGGTGGGGCAGAGCGGGTGGTCGTGAGCGACGACGCGGATGAGCTCGACGACGCCATCGCCGCGCGGGTTCCGGCCGTCACCGCGTCCTTCGATGTCATCGAGGATCTCCAGGGCATCGACGTCGTGGTGGAGGCAACCGGGGCCATCGATGAAGGCGCCGACGTCGTGCTCCGGGCCTTGGAGTCGGGCAAGCACGTCGTCTCCATGAACGCTGAGGTCGATGCGACCATCGGCCATCTCATCCATTCCGTCGCCGCGAGCACGGGTTCGATCTACACCATCAGCGACGGGGACCAGCCCGGCGTGCTCCTGCGCCACATCGAGTTCGTGCGCGGGCTCGGATTCGAGATCGCCGTCGCCCTGAATTGCAAGCGCAACCTCGACGTCCATCAGACACCGGAATCCGGCCGGGCGTATGCGGCGCGCGACAGCACGAGCGAGCTCATGACGACGGCGTTCGGCGACGGCACCAAGATGAACATCGAGAATGCGGTGGTCGCCAACCTCACCGGCCTCGTCCCCGACCGCCGCGGCATGCATGGGGTTCGCACATCGCTCTCGACGGTGGTGGGCGACCTCCTTCAGGTTCTCTCGCGAACGGGGGTCGTGGACTACACGCTGGGCGGCGACTTCGCGGCCGGCGTTGGGGTGATCGCCCACACGGACGACCCCG
>DASUQY010000043.1:0-4369 GCA_036280315.1 Actinomycetota bacterium | reverse complement strand
GCCGGCATGATCGACTCGCAGACGTTGTCGTTCGACGCGTACCTGCGGCTGATCGAGGACCTGTTCCTCGACGGTGAGCGCCTCGATCCGGAGACGATGAGCCGGCCGGACTCGCGGCCCACGGTTCGCGAGGAGGTCCGGGTGCTCGGCGATCTGCTCCGTGAGTTCGATTTCGAACAGGAACCGCTCGACCCATTGATCCTGGAACCGGGCGCCGGCAGGCCGAGCGGGACATGAGGCGAACGCTCCTCGTCCTCAGTGCGTCGCTTGCGCTCGTCCCGGCGGCGTGCAGCCGCGACGCGTCACCAGAGCCGTCGCAGACGCAGCTCGAGCAGGCTCGGGCGACGCTCAAGCACCTCGTGTTCATCGTGCAGGAGAACCGCTCGTTCGATCACTACTTCGGGACGTTTCCCGGGGCGAAGGGCTTTCCGCGGACCGAGGACGGCCGGATCGCTGTCTGCATCCCCGACCCCGTCCTCGGCAGGTGCGCGCGGCCGTACCGGACGACCAACCAGCTGCAGGAGGGCGGACCGCACGGGTGGCGACACTCGCGCGCCGACGTGAACGGCGGACGGATGGACGGGTTCATCCGGACGGTCGTCGACAGCCCGATCCACTGCGCCGACCACCGCGACGACCCCGCGTGCACGCGCTACCTCGGGCCGCAACGACAGCCCGACGTGATGAGCTACCACACGGCGCAGACGATCCCCAACTACTGGACGTACGCGCGCCGGTTCGTGTTGCAGGACCGGATGTTCGCGCCGGCCGACTCGTGGACGCTGCCGGCGCACCTGTTCCTGGTGTCAGCGTGGGCGGCGAGCTGCGACAACCCTCGCGATCCGATGAGCTGCGCGTCGGATCTCGAGTTGAGCGACGAGGCGGCGATCCAGCGTTCGCACGAGGACGTTCCGATTTGGGCGTGGACCGACATCACGCACCTGCTGCACGAGGCCGGGGTGAGCTGGTCCTACTACGTCGGCGACGACACGTGCGAGTTCGATCCCTGCCCGAACGACCGGAGCGGACAGCGCACCGTGAGTCAGCAGAACCCGCTTCCGTGGTTCACGACCGTCCGCCAGAACCGTCAGCTCGACCGCGTCCAGGGCCACTCGGAGTTCTATGCGGCGGCGGCGAACGGAACGTTGCCGTCGGTGTCGTGGGTGATGCCGTACTCGGGCGTCGGCGAGCATCCCGGCGCGGGCGAGCCCATCTGGAAGGGGCAGCGACACGTGACCAACGTTGTCAACGCGGTGATGCGCGGGCCCGATTGGGAGCAGACGGCGATCTTCTTGACGTGGGACGACTGGGGTGGCTTCTACGACCACCTGGTGCCACCGCGGGTCGATCGCAACGGCTATGGCATCCGCGTTCCGGGGATCATGATCAGCCCGTGGGCGCGTCGCGGCATGATCGATTCGCAGACCCTGTCGTTCGATGCGTACCTGCGGTTGATCGAGGACCTGTTCCTCGACGGCGCGCGGCTGGATCCCGACACGATGAGCCGGCCGGACTCGCGTCCCACGGTCCGCGAAGAGGTCCGGGGGCTCGGCAACCTGCTGAGCGAGTTCGATTTCGACCAGGAACCGCTCCCGCCTCTGATCCTGGACCCTCGCCCGTAGTCGTTCCGCGGCACACGCTCCCTGAACGGCCGACGCGACGGCGAACCGACCCCGCCTAGAATCCTTCGACGGTGGTGCGGACGAGGGCGATGATCGGCGCGGATGTCTCGGCCGACGAGCGCGTCGTCGAGCGCTTGGCGGAGGCGGGCATCGCGCTGCCGACCTTTGAGCAGCTCGCCGAACCGGGAAAGATCCCGCGGCGCATCCGTTCGGAGCTCGAGTCGGTCGATCCCGACGCCGCGCATCCGCTGAACCTGTTCCGCGTCCACTGGTACAACGGCGCCGATCGTCGCTCGACGGTCGACGTCCCGGAGCACGTCGTGCTTCCGACCGAGCTCACCGGCGTCGACGCGCGCATCGTGGTCGCGCTCGGTGACCGATTCCCCATGATCGGCGCGCACAAGGTGCTGGCTGCGTACGCCTGTCTCGCGCCGCGCGTCGTGACGGGGGGATTCGATCCCACCTCGCAGCGGGCGGTGTGGCCGTCGACCGGCAACTACTGCCGAGGAGGCGTGGCGATCAGCCGGATCATGGGATGCCGGGGCGTCGCGGTGCTGCCCGAGGGGATGAGCCGGGAGCGATTCGAATGGCTCGAACGCTGGGTCAGCGAACCGTCCGACATCGTGCGAACGCCGGGCGTCGAGAGCAACGTCAAGGAGATCTACGACGAGTGCAAGCGTCTCGCGCGGGATCCGGCGAACGTCATCCTCAATCAGTTCTCCGAGTACCCAAACCACCTCGTGCACCTGCTCGTCACGGGTTCCGCGCTCGAGCGCGTGTTCGACTCGCTTCGCGAGTCCGAACCGTCACTCCGACTGCGTGCCTTCGTCGCGGCGTCGGGGTCGGCCGGGACGCTGGGCGCCGGGGATCACCTGAAGGACCGGTTCGGGGCGCAGATCGTCGTGGCTGAGGCGCTCGAATGTCCGACGCTGCTCCGCAACGGGTTCGGCGAGCACAATATCCAGGGGATCGGCGATAAACACGTGCCGCTGATCCACAACGTCATGAACACGGACGTCGTCGCCGACGTGAGCGACCGAGACACCGATCGTCTGAACGTGCTGTTCAACACCGCGGAGGGACGGGCGTTCCTCCGTGTGCGTGGCGTCAACGAGCGCGTGATCGAGGCGCTCGATGCCTTCGGCCTGTCGAGCATCTGCAACGTGCTCGCCGCCATCAAGACGGCGAAACTGCTGCGCCTCGGCGCCGACGACGTCGTCGTCACCATCGCCACGGACGGCGCGGCGATGTACCGAACCGAGGTGGACAAGGTCCTGGCGCGCGACTTCCCCGGAGGGTTCGGCCAGACGGAGGCCGCGGAGACCTTCGGCCGGTCGCTCGAGGGGCAGGGAACGGGCGACATGCTGCACCTCACAGAGGAGGACCGGCGACGCGTCTTCAACCTCGGCTACTTCACGTGGGTCGAGCAGCAGGGCGTCTCCGTCGAGGATTTCGTGGTACGCGAAGCTCAGGCGTTCTGGCGATCGCTCCGGGATCTGCTGCCGGAGTGGGACGAGGCGATCCGCGCGTTCAACGCTCGTTCTGGGATGGCCGCGTGAGTGCAGCGCCGGCGACGTCCGTGGTCTGCGAGGGCTGCGGGTACACCGCGCGGGTCGACGAGCCGTTCCCGTTCCGCTGTCCGAGCGCGAACGGCGACGACCGCGACCACGTAATGGTTCGCGAGATCGATCCGACGCATGTCTCGTTCCCCGACGGCGACGACCGGAACCCGTTCGTGCGCTTCCGCGAGCTGTTCCACTCGTACCACCTCGGCCGTGCCCACGGGATGAGCGACGACGACCACGTCCACCTGGTCGAGCAGCTCGACAAGGCGGTCGCGGCCGTCGACGGACATGGATTCGTCCAGACGCCGTTCGCACGGAGCGACAGACTGTCTGAGCGCCTGGGATGCGACGTGTGGGTCAAGGACGAGACAGGGAACGTGTCCGGGTCGCACAAGGCGAGGCACCTGATGGGACTGATGATCCACTTGCTGGTCGCTGAGCAGGCCGGCATCGGGTCGATCGACGGACGTGAGCTCGCCATCGCCAGCTGCGGCAACGCGGCGATCGCGGCGGCCGTCGTGGCGCGCGCGGCAGAGCGCCCGCTCCGTGTGTTCATCCCGACGTGGGCGGACCATGCGGTGGTCCGCCGGCTGCACGAGCTCGGCGCAACGATGGAGATCTGTGACCGAGAGGAGGAGGGCGTCGGCGACCCGACGTACGCGGCGCTTCGACGCGCGATCGCCGAAGGCGCGATCCCGTTCACGTGTCAAGGTCCGGACAACGGCCTGACGATCGAAGGGGGCGAGACACTCGGGTACGAGCTCGTCGCTCAGCTCGCGCGCGCAGGGGAGGCGCTCGACGCGCTCGTCGTGCAGATCGGTGGTGGCGCGCTGGCGAGCGCGTGCATCCGCGCGTTCGAGGACGCCGCGCTGCTCGAAGCGCCGGAGCGTCTGCCGCGTATCCATGCCGTGCAGACCGAGCGCGCGCATCCGCTCGAACGTGCGTACGTTCGCGTCCGGCAGCGTGCCGGATACGAGGCGACGCCGGAGGGGATCGTCGACGCGATGACCTGGGCGCGGTCGAACCGGTCCGAGGTCATGTGGCCGTGGGAGACTGAACCGCGAAGCATCGCCGACGGGATCCTCGCCGACGAGACGTACGACTGGGCGGCGGTCGTCGGCGGAATGCTGGCGACGGACGGGTCCCCGGTCCTCGTCTCAGAGGAGACGCTCCGCGACGCGA
>DASUQY010000042.1:0-2035 GCA_036280315.1 Actinomycetota bacterium | reverse complement strand
CTGCCAGAGACCGATGCCGGGACGGTTGCGAACGGCTCGGAACGACTGATCGAGGTGCTCGGTCAGGCCGACGCGATCGCGCTCGGTCCGGGCATGACCACGGACGAACGGACGTCGGCGTGGATCCGCGAGTTCGTGCGTTCGGTCGACATCCCCGTCGTCCTCGATGCAGACGGGCTGAACGCGTTCGCCGGCCGCGCCGCCGAGCTCGCCGACCGCCACGCCGGTCTCGTCCTGACGCCGCATGTCGGTGAGTTCGCGCGCATGGCGGGAGTGGGTGCCGGTGACGTCGCATCGGATCGGATCGGTCACGTTCGCAAGCTCGCCGCAGAGACGGAGGCAGTCGTTCTCCTCAAGGGGAGTCGAACGCTGATCGCATCGCCCGACGGCTCCGTCCGCGTCAACCCGACAGGGGGATCGTTCCTCGCCACCGGTGGAACGGGCGACGTTCTCACCGGGATGATCGCCGGACTGCTCGCTCGTGGCATTGCGCCGGCCGATGCAGCGTCGGCGGCGGCGTACGTTCACGGAGTGGCGGGCGCGGAGGCCGGCGAAGAGCTCGGCGTCGGGACGACCGCCGGCGATGTGCTCGATCGAGTGGCCCACGCCTTCGCAGAGGTAGCAGGCGAGTGACGCGCCGATCGAGAGCGAAATCCGCGTGACGCGGTTCCGACCGACCGTCGTCGAGGTCGACCTCGACGCTGTGCGCCACAACGTGCGCCTTCTCAAACCCGAACGCGCCGAGCTGCTCGCAGTCGTCAAGGCCGATGGGTACGGCCACGGCGCCGCGGAGGTCGCGCGGGCGGCGCTCTCGGCCGGCGCGACGCGCCTCGGCGTTGCCCTTGTAGAGGAGGGGATCGCGCTGCGGGATCGAGGGATCGATGCGCCGATCCTGGTCCTGGCCGAGCCGCCCCGCGGTTCCGAGAAGGACGCCCTCGCCGCAGGGCTCACGCCGACGGTGTACTCGCCGGAGTGCGTCGCCTCGGTGTCGGAGGCGGCGGATGCGCTCGCGCGAGGCGTCGGCGTTCACCTCAAGGTCGACACGGGGATGCACCGCGTCGGCGTGTGGCCGCCGTCGGCGGTGAGCGAGGTGGCGCGGTGGGTCGTCGATTCAGGGCTCGAGCTCGAGGGGCTGTGGACCCACTTCGCCGCGGCGGAGGAGGACCAGGAAGGCACGCTCGACCAGCTGCGGGCATTCCTGGAGACCCGCGACGCGCTCGCTGCCGCCGGTCTCCACGCTCGAACGCTGCACGCCGCGAACAGCGCGGCGACGATCCGGTTCCCCGAGGCGCACCTCGACGTCGTTCGACCCGGTGCCGCGATCTACGGCCTCGACCCGGGAGGCGGGATCGGACCGGCGTTCGGCCTGCGGCCGGCGCTCAGGTGGCGTTCGGCGGTGTCGATGGTGAAGCGCCTCGACGCCGGCGAGCGCGTCTCGTATGGGTGGCGACACATATTCGAACGGCCCTCGAACGTAGCGACCGTACCGGTCGGGTACGCCGACGGATATCGGCGAGGGCTCTCGTCGAAGGCTGACGTGCTCATCGCCGGCAAGCGCCACCGCGTCGCCGGCACCGTGACGATGGACCAGATCGTCGTCGATTGCGGAGACGACCACATCGCCGTCGGGGACGAGGTCGTGCTCCTGGGGTCCCAAGGCGACGAGCGCATCACGGCGGAGGAGCTGGGCGCCCATGTCGGAACGATCGGCTACGAGATCGTCGCCGCGATCGGGGAGCGTGTGCCTCGTGTCCATGTCGGTGAACCGAATGAGCAACGGTGAGGCATCCGATGTCGCGTCCCGGCGCATGATCACGCGCGTCGACGGCATCCGCGTCGGGAATCACACCGATCGAACCGGCATCACCGGCTCCACCGTCGTGCTCTGCCCTCCCGGTACCTCCGGCTCGTGCGACGTGAAGGGTGGAGCGCCGGGCACGCGCGAGACGGACGCGATCCGCCCCGGCACCATCACGCCGGAGGTCCACGCGGTGGTGCTCTCGGGCGGCAGCGCGTTCGGTCTCGCCGCCGCGGA
>DASUQY010000041.1:0-3943 GCA_036280315.1 Actinomycetota bacterium | reverse complement strand
GACCGGGCGCGTCGTGACGGTGACCCTCCCGCAACAAGATCTGAGTGACGTGATGATCTATCACTCGGCGACCGAGGTGATCGACCGGGACCGCGGGGTGTTGGACCGCATCGGTGGGATGTTCACCGACTCGCCGACCACTGATCGCGATCTCCTGATCGCGGCCGAACGTCAACTCGCGGATGCCGCCTCGACCAGCGAGCTCCTCACGATGGGCGAGGACAACACGCGGACGATGCTCGACGAGCTCCTCGGCGACCTCGGGTACGACGACGTCACGGTGGTGTTCGTCGCGCCTGCCGAGACGACAACCGCCGTCTGAGGGCTACCGCGTTCGCGGGAACCCCAGGTCGACCGCGCTCTTCGCCGGGTCGGGCCAGCGCTGCGTGACGACCTTCCCGCGCGTGTAGAACCGGATCCCCTCCGGCCCGTACATGTGCGAGTCGCCGAACAGCGAGCCCTTCCAGCCGCCGAACGAGTAGTAGGCGACCGGAACGGGGATCGGGACATTGATGCCGACCATCCCCACTTCGACCTCGAAGATGAACTGGCGCGCCGCGCCGCCGTCGCGAGTGAACAGAGCCACGCCGTTTCCGTACGGGTTCCGGTTCACCAGATCGACCGCCTGGTCGTACGTGTCGGCGCGTACCACCGAGAGGACCGGCCCGAAGATCTCGTCGCGGTACGCGTCCATCTCAGGCGTCACCTCATCCATGAGCGACACGCCGAGGAAGAACCCGGGACTTTCCCTGTACAGCGCGTGCTCGCGTCCGTCGGTGATCACCCGCGCGCCCTGGGCTCTGCCGCTGTCGAGGTACGACGCCACCTTGTCGCGGTGCTCGCGCGTGACGAGCGGCCCCATCTCTGACTCGGGATCGAGGCCCGGACCGACTTTGACCTTCGGCAGGCGGTCGGCGATCGCCTCGACGACGCGGTCCGAGACCTTCCCGACCGAGGTGACGACGGACACGGCCATGCATCGTTCTCCGGCTGAACCGTAGCCGGCCGAGACTGCCGAGTCGGCGACCATGTCGACGTCCGCATCGGGCAGCACGATCATGTGGTTCTTCGCGCCCCCGAGCGCCTGCACGCGCTTCCCGTTCGCGGTGCCATTCGCGTAGATGTATTTCGCGATCGGGGTCGAGCCGACGAAGCTCACCGCCGCGATGTCAGGATGTTCGAGGATCGCGTCGACCGCGACCTTGTCGCCGTGCACCACGTTGAACACGCCGTCGGGGATCCCGGCGTCCTTGAACAGTTCGGCGAGAACGAGCGCCGGGCCGGGGTCCTTCTCGGATGGCTTCAGGAGGAACGTGTTCCCGCATGCCATCGCGTTCGCGCACATCCAGATGGGAACCATGCCCGGGAAGTTGAACGGCGTGATGCCGGCGACGACGCCGAGCGGCTGACGGATCGAGTACACGTCGATACCTGTGGAGACCTGCTCGCTGAACGCGCCCTGGAGCAGGTGGGGGATGCCGGTCGCGTACTCGACGTTCTCGAGCCCGCGTTGCACCTCGCCGACTGCATCCGAGAGCACCTTGCCGTGCTGCAACGTGATCGCACGGGCGATGTCGGTCTTGCGCTCCTCGAGGAGCTCGCGGATGCGGAAGAACACGTCCGCCCGCTTGGAAAGCGATGTGGCGCGCCAACCGGGGAGCGCGTCCTTCGCCGCCTCGACGGCCTTCGAGACCTCCTGCGGCGTGGCGAAATCGACCTCGTGCGTCTGGTCGCCCGTCGCCGGGTTGTACACGGGTCCGGTTCGTCCCGACTCGCCGGGGACGATCTTGCCGCCGATCCAGAATCCGATCCGCTCCATGGTGAGCTCCCTTCGTTCGGGGAAGCGCGTTCCGATGCTAGCGCGCTTGAACAGGGATCAGGAAGGCGGATGACCCGGCGTTAGACTGCACGCTCCCGAACGGAGGGTCTCCATGAGTGAGCTGAGCGCGCAAGAGATCGTCGATCTGAGCCTGCGACACACGCTCTATGACTGGCAGCAGCAGGGAACGACGCGTCCCATCGCGGTCGCGTCGGCGCGCGGCTCGGAGTTCTTCACGGTCGACGGTAAGCGGTACCTCGACTTCAACAGCCAGCTCATGGGCGTGAACATCGGCCATGCGGACCCCCGTGTTGCACAGGCGATCGCCGAGCAGGCGAAGATCCTTCCGTACATCAGCCCGTTCATGGCGACCGAGGCGCGCGCGAAGCTCGGGAAGAAGCTCGCCGACCTGCTGCCCGGCGACCTCGACAAGGTGTTCTTCACCCTCGGTGGCGCCGAGGCTAACGAGAACGCGATCCGCATCGCGAAGGCCGTCACCGGTCGGCAGAAGATCCTCGCCAGGTACCGGAGCTATCACGGCGCCACGTACGCGACGATCACCCTTACGGGCGATCCACGCAGATGGCCGAACGAACCGGGCATGCCCGGCGTCGTCCACGTCCTCGACCCGTACCACGGAACGGGGCGACCGGCGGACGATGCCAACGCGGCGCTCGCCTACCTCGAGGAGACGATCATGCTCGAGGGCCCGTCGACGATCGCGGCGTTCATCCTCGAGCCGGTCACCGGGACGAACGGCATCCTGATCCCACCGGATGGATATCTCCAAGGCGTTCGCGAGCTGTGCGACCGGCACGGGATCCTCCTCATCGCCGACGAGGTGATGTCGGGGTTCGGACGAACCGGAGAATGGTTCGCCGTGAACCACTGGGACGTCGTCCCCGACATCCTGACGATGGCGAAGGGATTGACGTCGAGCGCCGTTCCGCTCGGTGCCGTGGGACTCCGGCCGAACGTGTACTCGTACTTCGACGAGCACGTTTTCGCCGGCGGGCTCACATACAACTCCCACCCGCTCGGACTCGCGGCCGCGCTCGCGACGATCCGTGTGTACGAGGAGGACGGCCTGATCGAGAACTCGCGCAAGCTTGGCGAGGTCATGGCCCGCCACCATCGCGAGTTGTACGACCGGCATCCCTCGGTCGGTCTCGTGAGGAACATCGGGCTGTTCGGCATCGTCGAGCTCGTCCGCGATCGAGCGACGATGGAACCGATGGCGCCGTACAACGGCACGAGCGACGAGATGAAGGCGATCTCCAAGTTCCTGGATGAACGCGCCCTCTACACGATGGTGCGGTGGAACGGCATCATGACGAACCCGCCGCTCTGCATCACCGAGGAGCTGCTGGCGGAGGGCTTCGGCATCATCGACGAGGCGCTGTCGTCGATCGAATAGCTAAGACCGCGGTTGCGCGCCGCTGGTGCCGGCCTCGTACCACTCGAGCTCGTAGAGGGACTCGAACCGAACCACGATGTCGCCTGCGACCCACAGCTCGCGCGACCATCCGGTCGACAGCGCGGTGAACCGCCACCGCTGAGCGGCGAACTGGCCGACGGGCGTGTCGACGTCATCGTCGCCGGCGAGCTCGTAGCGCTGTCGCTCTTCGCGTGGCTCGCACGTGACCGGCTCGAGATAGATCACGTCGATCTCGGCGCTGCCGTTCAGTCGCCTGGTCGTCACCGCGTTGTACGCCGGCGACAGGTAATCGAGGTGCCAGTCGGACCCCCACCTCGTCGTTATGGGTTCGTCGTCGAGGAAGCCGCGCAGCGCGTCACCGTCGGCGGAGAGGAGGACGTGATGGGAACCGGTCTCGACGCGCGTGCGCGCCGGGCGCCACGATGCATCGACGGCGAGGTCGACGATCTCTCGATGCGGCGGGGGGTCATTCGTGGCGATCTCGCCGAAGTACCGCCATCCCATCGGGCCCGGCGCGCACCGGAAATCCTCGGTTCCGACCGCTGTGCCCTCGCCGTCGAGGACCGTGTATCGGCCGACCGGCATCCGGCGATGGTATCCGCGTCAGAGCAGCCCGATGAGGTACCAGGCGGCGGATGCCGACATCACCACGAACGCGATGCCAACCAACGCGTTCGAAGCGACGC
>DASUQY010000040.1:0-3151 GCA_036280315.1 Actinomycetota bacterium | reverse complement strand
TTCGGTCGCGTCCGGTGTCGCGCTTGGGTTCCTGGAGCAGGGATTGCTCAGTATGGTGGACGACCACCTCGTACCGACCGAGCGAGGAATGCTCCTCCTGAACGAACTCGTGTTGGAACTTGCGAGCTAAATCCTCGGTCGCGCGCGAGGTGTCGAATTGGGCTCGTGAACCAGGTTTGAATGTCGGCACAACCTTGGTAACTGGCGGAGACAGCCATACCTTGGGACTGGAGCGGAGCACCCGAACGGCTCTGTCCACAGCACGAAGGCGGACGCGATGGCCGCCGAACAGAATTGAAAGGAGCTAACGATGAACCTGCTCGGCTATCTGAACGACCATTTGGCCGGCGCCGCCGCGGGGATCCAGCTCGCCGAGCGGAGCCGCGACCGGGATCCCGGGGGCGAGCTCGGTCTCGTGCTCCAAGCCCTCGTCATCGAGATCGAGCAGGACCGGGACGTGCTCACGCAGGTGATCCGCGTCCTCGGAGGCTCGCCGAACACGATCAAGCGAGCCACGGCGCTCGGCGCCGAGCGTCTCGGGAGCCTGCGGATGTGGCTCCCCATGGTCGGTCCCGGTTCCGTGGAGTCGGCGCGCCTCGAGGAGGTCGAGGTCCTCAGCCTCGGCATCGAGGGCAAGCGTTTGATGTGGGCACTTCTCGCGCAGCTGTCCTCGACGGACGCGCGACTGAGCGGATTCCCGTTCTCGGATCTGAAGCAACGAGCCAGGTCACAGCGCGCTCGGTTGGAGCGCTTCCGGCTCAGACTCGGCGCTGATGCGCTCGGTCCGTCGGTTGCCCCGATGCAGGCGACCGCCTAGCGGCTGACGAACAGCCCGGGTGGCCGCCCTACCAGGTGTCGAAGGAACGTGCGTCCGCCGGAGGAGTACCTGTCGCTGGTCGAGTCTGGACGGCTCCCGATCGGCGGGACGAATTGCTCGAACCGAACGACGCCCACCTCGAAGAGGTGTTCCTCCGATTGCGCATCTTCGAAGGTGTGCCGTCTTCGTGTGTCGAAGATGAGCGCTCGGCGCCTTTGGTGGCGAGCGGCTTGCCCCTCGAAACGAGGGGCGCTCGTGCCGACCGAGCGATGCATGCTCGTGCCGACCGAGCTCTTCCTCCGCTCGCCGCTAGGCTTGCGACGGACCGAGGTTCGAGCCGCAGAGCGTCTCGCCCGACTGGAATGACGGCGGACCGGGGACGACGGGTTCGGTGAATTCTCGAACGTCCACGATCGACACGGTGAAGTCGGCGTTCAGCGAGAACGTGGTCGCCGTTGCCCGCCAAACCGAGTCGGACGAATCGGGCGGGTCCTGCGTCGCCGTGGTGTAGACGAGCACGCGTCCCTCCGGAGAGTCCTCGCAGCGGAGCGTGTCGAGATCGAAAGCGTCGCCGCCGAGCCACAGCTGGGGCTCCGCTCCCGGTTCGAATCCCTCTCGTGGTGAACCGGGCGGCGCGACCGTCACGGGACCGAGCGCGGCTCCGCCGTCTCCCAACTGCACTTCGAACAGCTTCAGCCCGACGATCGAGAACTCGACGTTCTGAACGAGGAGCTCGTCGGTGCCGTCCCCGTCGACGTCGGGCGTCGCGTACGCGGTGCACCACTGCTCACATTCGAGGGGGCCGTACGACGTGTCCGCCAGCCCGTCGCCCATCACGTCGACCGCCAGCACCTGCATGCCGTCGCCGAGGTCGGGGCACTCCGTATCGCCTGCTTTCGTCGCGACGTATGCCTTGCCGTCCACGCCCGGCGCGAAGTCGCCCCGAACGCTCGTCACGTTGCAGACCGGGAACCCGAGACCGATGTCCTTCCCAACCGGCGATGCGCTCATGGTCGGTGTAGGCGTTGGCCTCGGGGTGGGCGTCGGAACGACCGGCGCGTCATCTGGCACGGTCGCCCAGGCCGGCTCGCCGAGCGCGCCAGCGACGGCTGTTGGCTCTCCGCCGCCGGCGGGAATCGTGTAGACCTGTCCGGTGTCGGCCGACAACGCGATTGCAGCACCGTCCGGTGACCATGCCGGGCTGGCGAGGTTCGGCAGCGCGTCGGATATGAGCGTCTGATCGGACCCATCCGGCGCCATCGTGTACACGCCGAAGCCACGCGGCACGCCGCGGACGAACGCGATGCGATCCGTCGTCCATGACCATGCGGGCCATGTCTCGCTCTCGTTCGGCGTGTTCGTCAGGTTCGTCAGATCGGATCCGTCGAGCCGGACCGAATAGATGTCCCACTGTTCCGGCTGCGTCCCATCCCACGCCTCGAATGCGATCCGTCTGCCGTCCCGCGACCACGTTGGATCACCGGTCACCATGTTCTCCGTCCCCCGGATCAGTTGCGCGACATCGGTATCCAGATCGAGGACGCGGAGCCCAAACGGTCCATCCGCAACGTCACCGTTGAACGCGATATTCGTGCCGTCGGGTGACCACGCGGGATCCTGGACGATGGCAGGCTCGTCGGTGAGCCAGGTCGGCGACCCTCCCTCGATGGGCACGGTGGCGAGCACTCCCGCCTGATCACTGAAAGACGGGATCGAATGCACGACGACGACCGTTCGCCCGTCCGGCGAGACGTCCGGCGACCGGTAGTCGGCCCGGCCCTCCGGCGTTAGGCGGCGCAAGCCCGTCCCGTCGGGCGAAACGGCCATCAGCGCTTCGCCCTCGCCTTCGAGCGGAATCGAGAACACGATCTCGCCGTTCGACACGGAAGGTGTTGCCGCGTCCCGCTCTGCATCCTCGCCGAAGACGCGCGAAAGGCCGTACACGCCTGCGACGCTCACCGCGACGACGGCAAGGGCCAGCACCCCGGACTCGACCTTGCGCACGATGCGGCGGCGCTCACGGCGGCGGATCAGATCCTCATACACGCCGCTCGGATCGGCCGGCCTGCCCGCTCGTTCGAGCTCGTGTTTCAGCCGTTCATCGAGCGCCACGGTCGTTCGCCTCCTCGTCCTCGTCGACGCCGAGCGAGACGGCGAGCGCCGCCCGCGCCCGGAAGAGCGTGCTCTTCACCGTTCCCTCGCTCACCTTCAGCACCTTCGCGATCTCCTTCGTGTCCATCCCCAGGTAATACCGGCACACGACCGATTCCCGCTGCCGGCGAGGGAGCTTCGCCAACGCGCGCTCCACATCCACGCGCTCGGGGCCCATGAGGT
>DASUQY010000039.1:0-8588 GCA_036280315.1 Actinomycetota bacterium | reverse complement strand
GAGAACATGGCCAGTCCCTTCGTGTCGCCGCGATCGAACTCGTCTCGCACGAACTCCGACATCGCTGCGACGTCGCGATCGACCGAGCGGATCGCATCGCGGTCGAGAGCCCGCGCCTGGCCTCGGGCATTCCGGAGGAGCTCGTCGAGCCGCAGCTCGTAGTCGGTCTTTCGCGGGTACCGGCGCCCGTCGACCGTGACGTACACCGACGTGACAGGAAGGGCGGGGTCCCATTCCGCGAGCTTCCGGAGAAGTCCGCGGTCGAGCTCGGTCATTCGATGTCGATCCTCTCGAGCCGCCGCGACGTTTCGTCCTTCCGTTCGAGGTCGTCCCCGCGCGCGTCGATGACCGCGCGCACCGCGAGGAAGAATTCGCGCGCCGCGCTCAGCAGGTGCTCGACGGCGTCGGGCGCCGATCCCTGCGTCGCCGTGACCGCCATGCAGATCGGGCAGAACGCCACGGTGCAGACCGGTGTCTTGGAGGCGTCGGCGCTCGTCTCGGCCTTCATATGTCGGGCGCTTTGCCGGCCCCCCTTCGTCTTCGCCTCAGCCACGTTCGGTCATCTCCTTTGCGTTCTGGGTGCCCCCCGTCCGCCTGTCGGTTGCGCGGCGGCGTTCGACGGACCGAATGCGATCTCGAGATGATCGTCGACGAAGTTCGCGCCGCGGACCTCCAGGCGCTGCAGCGTCTGGGGTAGCACGAGGTTCCGCTTGTACGTGCCGACGCGAACGTGGAGCTCATCGCCTCGTCGATGGATGTCCATGTCCTCACGTGAGACGAAGGGCAGGCGCATCTGCAGGACGTACCCACGTCCGCGCCGGCGCACGCGGATCGGGTGGTCCTGGAACAGCACGTCGACGACGCTGCGGCCCCCGTACACCTCGTGGCCCATGTCCTCGAGCAGCGGGACGCCCACCATCTCGCGGTCGAACAGCTTCGCGGTGAGGATGGGAACGGGTTCGAACGACTCCTTCACCGTTTGCAGGTGCTCGGCTTGGATGTCCTTCCACTTGCCGAAGTACGGGTCGGTGACGTCCTCGGGGATGATCCGATTCACGACCACGGCATCCACTCGGTAGCCGAACAGCCCGAGGTACGTGTAGGTGCGGCGCGCCTCCGCGATGACCATTTTCTCCGGGTTGACGACGAGCCGAACCGTCGAAGACGTCTCGTCCGTCAGGATCCGGTGCACCGCGTCGAGGTTGCGGTGCAATCGTTCGACGGCGGCGAAGAATCGATCGCCCGCGATCGGCAGCGACGTCATCTTCGTCATGATCGGCCGTACGCCGCGGACGAGCCGGCGCTGTACCGGGAAGATGCGCTCGATGTACCAGTTCATGATCTCCGGCAGCGACAGGAGTCGCAGCGTCTCGGCGGTTGGTGCGCAATCCACCACGAGCAGGTCGTACTTGCCTTCCTCGACGTGCGTCTTCACGTCGATCAGGCTGAAGATCTCGTCGAGCCCCGGGATCACCGAGAGCTCCTCCGCCTGGATCGTGTCGACGCCGGCCCAGTTCATGAGCTGCACGAAGTAGTCCTGGATCTCGCGCCAGTTGGTTTCGAGCCGGCTCTGGGCGTCGATCTGCTCAGCCCACAGGTTGTCGATGACGGGAGTCGCGTGCTCGCCGATCTGCGTGTCGAACGAGTCGCCGAGCGAGTGCGCGGGGTCCGTGCTCATCACGAGGGTCCTGTGACCGGAGGCCGCGGCTCGAACGGCGGTGGCGGCGGCGACGGTCGTCTTTCCCACGCCGCCCTTGCCGGTGAAGAGCAGGACGCGCATCCGAGCGTAGCCTACCCGCCGGGGCGAATCCCGAGGCGAAGTCCGCGTGGAGCGCCACGTGAGCGGATCGAACGTAGTGCGGCCCGCGCGACGGGTGGTTCAGACGCCCTCGACGCGGGCCTTCAGCCCGTCGAGCGCGTTCTCGATCACGCGGCGCTCGCCTTGGGTCCTGACGAAACCGGGCAGCAGGACGCCCAGATCGACCGACAACCGATAGATCACCTTGGTCTCGCGGTCGTCGACCTGGGTCAACAGGTACTCACCGGAGATCTGTGAGACGGCACCCTGCGCTTGCGTCGAGACCCACGACATGCCGCCGTCGGCGGGTGCGTAGCGGTACGCGAGCGTGTAGCTCGCGGCGCCGAGGACCGGTACGTCGACCTCGAAGTGCACCTTCGTGCCGAGGCCTCCTTCGCCCCGCTCGAGGACGCGAACGGACTTCACCTCGGCCCACACCGGATACGCCTCGAAGTCCGTCAGCACGTCCATGATCTCCTCGGCCGATGCGTTGATGACGGTCTGGCCCTCGGTCTGCTCGCTCATGCGAAAACCGATGCTACTAACGCGACCACGCTGTTCTCCCGATGCGGCCGAGACCGACCGGAGATCGCACTTCCGAAATGAGATCCCACGTGTTCTCGTTCGGGCCTAACGAGGCGAAGCTTGAGGCCTGGAATCTGCGGCCTCGCGGAGCCACCCGGCGAGCTGCTCGGCAGCGCGTTCCCACGTGAAGCGGCGCTCGACGCGGGTCCTGCCGGCCGCCCCCATCGCGTCAGCGCGCGACGGATCCTCGAGCAGACCGGCGACCGCGTCCGCGACCGCGGCCACGTCGCTTCCCTCGACGAGAACTCCGGTGACCCCGTCGATCAGTGTCTCCCGCGCGCCGCCCGAATCGCCCACAACCACGGGTCGAGCGCACGCGGCCGCCTCCAAGAAGACGAGACCGAGGCCCTCGACCTCCAGGCCGCCGGCTCGGTTTCGGCACGGCATGGCGAAGACGTGGCCCACCCGGTAGTAGCGCGGCAGATCTGCCTCGGAGACCTCACCGGCGAAGACGACCGAGCCGGCGGGCGCCTGCATCGCCAGCTCCTCGAGCCGCTCCCGGTACGGCCCGCCGCCGACGATCAGGAGCGCCGCGTCCGGGACGCGCTCGCGGATCGCCGGCATCGCCCGGATGAGCACGTCCTGACCCTTGCGACGAACGAGACGACTCACGCAGACGACGAGTCTCCGTTCCCCGAGGGCGTGAGCGTCGCGGATCCCCTCGAACGCCACGTCGGGATGGAACGTCTCGATGTCGGCGCCCGGGTACATCACCGACACCGGGACGCGTTCGGGGACGGCCGTGCGGACGACCCGCGCGATGAACGCGCTCGACATCACGACCATGCGCGCGGCACGCGAGGTCGCGCGACGCATAAGGCCGTGTGCCCCTGGCGCGATCGACAGCCAGTACTCGAACCCGTGGGCGCCGGTGACGTACGGAGTTCCCCGCTTTGCCAGCCCAGGTCCGAGCAACGCGAGCGGGTACGTCGACCCGAACAACACGACCTCCGCACCGAACTGTTCGATCGCCGCTCGGACCTGGCGTGCGACGCCGGGCGTTGGCCACAAGAAGCGATCGGGCTGTCGGAACACGCGGTACGGCGCGCTGGCGTCGAAGGCGTCCGCGCCGTCCCAGGCGGGGCACAGCACCGCGACGCGGTCCGCGGGGAGCCGTCCCACGAGCGCCTCGAGCGACCGCTGGATGCCGCCGATCCGCGGCGGATAGTCGTTGGTCACGACGAGCGTCCGCGGGATCTGCACGGCCGCCTATCCTCTCAGAGTGGTCACCCAGGCTCGGGAACGAGCTGTCGACGCGCTGGACTCCGGTCGCGCGTTCGCCGAGCTCGAGAACGTCACCGTCACCATCGTGTCGGGGGGCGACGCACGCGGCTGGTTGAACGACCTCGTCACCACCGACGTCATGACGCTCGAGCGCTTCGACACGCGGCCGTCGCTCCTGCTCTCGCCGACGGGCCGGATCCGCGCGAGCTTTCACGTGTTGGGTCTCGGCGACACCGGGTTCGCGCTCGCGCAGCCGTCAGATCAGCCCGCGCGGATCGCCGACCTGCTCCTGCCGTACGTCCTTTCGTCGGACGTCACGATCTACCCCTCGCGCTTCCGATTGTTCCCGGTCCCGGGGGGCGAGGCGCCACCCACGTGGCTCGACGACGTGTGGCGTCCCTCGGTACTGGGGGGCGGGTTGGACATCCTGGTCGGCGCGAGCGACGAGGACGCCCTGAACGACGTTCGCGAACGGCTCCGCGGCGACGGGCTCGAGGCTGTGGGACCCGAGGCCGTCGACGCGCGGCGGATCCTCTGGGGGGAGCCCGCGTTCCCCGCGGATCTCGATGAGGAATCGCTGCCGGCCGAGGCCGGTCTCGACGGCCTGCCGGTGACCGATCGCTCGAAGGGATGCTTCCTGGGACAGGAGGCGGTGGCAAAGGTGGCGAACCGCGGACATCCCACCCGAGTGGTACTCGCCGTCGACGTCGGCGGGCCGCTCGCGACCGGCGAGGAGGTGCTCGCCGACGGGCAAAGCGCCGGCGTGGTCACGAGCGCGTGGGGGAACAGAGGTCTGGTCCGCCTCCGGTGGGAGGCGCGGGAACTGGCCTTTTCCACAGCTTCCGGAACGCCGATCCGGCGCCGCTCAGGCTAGTCCGACCGAGCCATCTACTCCTCCCCCTTCGAGTTTTCAAGACTGTTTTCCACGGTCCTTCCACTGATACAAAGCGGCGTCGCCCCCGTTGGACCGAGGTGGGACGACGTGGAAACGCGGCACGCAGGAGCGAAGGTGACCAAGGAGCGCATCGCGGGCATCGACCTGACGTCACTCCCACCGAACCCCTCTCCCCCAGACATGTGGCAGGAAAGCGCCGCCTGTCACGGCATCGATCCGGACGTGTTCTTCCCCACCTCCGAGGAGGAGGCGGGGCCGGCGCTCGCCTACTGCGCTGCTTGCGGCATCCGCGAACTCTGTCTCGCGTGGGCGCTGAAGAACGGGGAGCGCTACGGCGTATGGGGCGGGCTGACCGAGCAGCAGCGCCGCCGCCTCGTCCGCTTCGTCGCCTGACGCTCGCGTCGACTCAAGGCGCCGCTACTCGGGTCTTGACGCTCGAACACCTGTTCGGATAGCCTGACGCCCCCTCGCGCGGCCCGCCGGGAGGGACGCGGTGACGCTCGAGGCCGTCCAGGGTGTTCTCGACGATGCCGTTCCTCTCGCCGACGTCACCTTCGTCGTCGTGGATCTCGAGACGACCGGCGGCTCGCCGGTCGAGTGCGGTATCACCGAGATCGGCGCGGTCAAGTTCCGCGGGGGCGAGCGCGTCGGCACGTTCGAGACGCTCGTGAACCCCGGCGTACCGATCCCTCGCCAGATCACGCACCTCACCGGCATCGACGACGCCACCGTTACGAGCGCACCAGCGATCGACGCCGTGATCCCCTCGTTCGCGGAATTCGCGCACGGCGGCGTGTTCGTCGCGCACAATGCGCGCTTCGACTTCACGTTCCTGAACGTCGCGCTCCAGCGGCTCGCGTACGAGCCACTGGAGCCGCCGCCCGTTTGCACCGCACGACTTGCGCGCCGCGTGGTGTGGCCCGATGTGCCGAACGTCAGGCTGCAGACGCTCGCCCAGTACTTTCGGACGACCGTCCGGCCCAGCCACCGAGCGCTTCCGGACGCCGAGGCGTGCGCCGAGGTCCTGCACGGCTTGCTCGAGCTCGGCGGGCGCCTGGGGATCCTCACGCTCGGTGACCTGCACGCGGCCGTACGGGCAAGGGGCCGGCCGAACTACGGAAAGATCCGCCTCGCCGACGCGTTGCCCCACTCGACGGGCGTGTATCTGTTCCGCGGACGCGACGGGCGCGTCCTGTACGTCGGCAAGTCGAATGACCTCCGCGCACGCGTCAAGAGCTACTTCTACGGCGATCCGCGCAAGAAGGTCGAGGACCTCCTGGCCGAAACGCGTTCGGTCGACGGCGTGGAGTGCGCCTCGGAGCTGGAGTCGCTCGTCGTCGAGGCGAGGCTGATCCGGGAGCACGAGCCGAAGTACAACCGCAAGGGCAAGACCTGGCGGCGCTACGCCTACCTCGCCGTCGACACGAGTGAGGCGTACCCCCGCATCAGGGTGGTCCACGACGCCAAGCGGCCCGGCGTCTACCTCGGTCCGTTCCCCTCCTCGCAGAGCGCGCGCCTGGCGAAGGAGGCGCTCGAGGAGTTCGTCCCCATCCGCCGCTGTACCAAGGCGATGCGTGCGTCGACGCGGTTCGCGCCATGCGCCCTCGCCGACATCGGCCGGTGCACCGCGCCGTGCGACGGCCGCATCACGCCCGAGCGTTACGGGGAGCTCGTCCGGTCGCTCGTCTCCTCCCTCTCCACTCCGGGCGGGCTCCTCGCGGCGCTCGAGGCGCGGATGCACACGCTGGCGGACGCCGAACGGTTCGAGGAGGCCGCGCTGGCGCGTGATCGCCTTCGCGCACTTGCCGAGGCGCTCGCACGCTCCCGGATCGACGGCTGGCTCGTGGCGCCGTCCGATCTCATCCTTCGCGAGCCCGATGGGGTGACGCTCCGACTCCGGCACGGCGCACTGGTCCGATCGGACGCCGTCGAGGCGCCGCTGGGGTCGCCCTGCCCGCGTGAGCGCGCGGACGAGCTCGGGGCTCTCAGGGCGTGGATCGCGCGGAACGGCCCGACGATCGAGTCGACCGACGTCCCACTCGCCGAGCCCGTCGACGGGGGGTCGCGCCTGAACCATCTGCTGGCGAGGCTGCGCGCCGGCACGCGCTCGTCGTGACGCCCGACGCATCACGTGCACGCCGGATCCAAGCCGGGCCGTCTATACACTTGGCGCGTGGAGACGGCCGTCATCGTCGAGGGCGCCAGGACGCCGATCGGCCGGTTCCTCGGCGCGTACGGCGACATCTCGGTGGTCGAGCTCGGCGCCCTCGCGGCGCGCGAGGCGATGCGCCGCTCGTCGGTGGAACCGGACGACGTCGACCAGACGATCTTCGGCCACGCTCGACAAGCGGGGAACGGTCCCAACACCGGGCGGCAGGTGAGCGTTCGCGCCGACGTCCCCACCGACGTGTCGGCGTACAACGTCAACATGGCCTGTGGCTCGGGCATGAAGGCGATCCAGCTCGCGGCGCAGCAGATCGTGCTGGGCGAATCGGAGGTCGTGTTGGCGGGCGGCATGGAGAACATGTCGCGCGTGCCGTTCATCCTGGATCGGATGCGAACCGGGTACCGCCTCGGCGACGCGAAGGTCTACGACGCGATGTACCGCGATGGCTTGCTCGACCCGCTTTCTGGACTGGTCATGGGCGAGACGGCCGAGAACCTCGTGGACATGTACGGCATCTCGCGCGAGGAGCAGGACGAGTTCGCGCTCGAGTCGCAGCAGAAGGCGGAAGCGGGACGCGGCGCCCGGGCCGAGGAGATGTTCGACGTCGAGGTCGCCGACCCGAAAGGCGGGACGCTCGTCGTGAGCGCGGACGAACACCCCCGTCCCGGGACCACGCTCGATGCGCTGGCCACGTTGCCCCCGGTGTTCCGTGATCCGGGCACCGTCACGGCGGGCAACTCGGCGGGCATCACCGACGGCGCGGCCGCGACCGTCGTGATGAGCGAATCGAGGGCGCGCGGAGAGGGACGTGAACCGCTCGCGAGGATCGTGGCGTCGTCGTGGGCCGGCGTACCACCGGAGATCATGGGGATCGGACCGGTCCCGGCGACGAAGAAGGTGCTGGACAAGGCGGGACTTTCGCTCGCCGACATCGATCTGATCGAGATCAACGAGGCGTTCGGCGCGCAGATCATCGCGTGCGAGCGCGAGCTCAAGTTCGACCGCGACCGACTGAACCTCCTCGGCGGAGGGATCTCACTCGGGCATCCGATCGGGATGAGCGGCGCGAGGATCGTCCTCACGCTTGCGTATCAGATGCGAGAGCGCGGTGCCGCGCTCGGGCTGGCGACGCTGTGCATCTCGGGCGGGCAGGGGCTCGCCGTCATCCTGGAGCGCTCGTGACCGGGCTGGGTGCCTGAACGATGGCCGTTCACGCAGTCGTGTTGATCCAGTGCGAGATCGACGAGATCCCAGAGGCGGCTCAGGCCATCGCCGGCCTCGACGGCGTGAGCGAGGTCTATTCGGTCGCCGGCGAGTTCGACCTGGTGGCGATCGTCCGCGTGGCGAACCACGACGACCTGGCGAACGTGATCCCGGGCGGCATCGCCAAGGTGGAAGGCGTCGCGCGGACCGAGACGCTCATCGCCTTCCAGGTGTTCTCGGCGCACGATCTGGAGCGGCTGTTCTCGCTGGGATTCGACGAAGCAGGTAGCTAGTCGCCCTCTGGAGCGCTCGGCAGCTCGATCGCCACGGGGAGCGCCGTCCGACCCCATTCCTCCAGATCGTCCGCGTACCGAACGGCATACTTCTCCACGAGGAGTCGCCGCGCCAGCTCGTCCTCCTGTTCGTCCTCGACGATGCGTGCGCGACAGATCATGTCGCGGTCGCCGAGACGGAGACCGACCGTCCGGTCGACACGGACGTTCTTTACCCAGTCACTCGCCTCACCCCCGCCCGAGAGAAGGTAGACGGTGTCTTCGTGGAGCGCGAACCAGATCTCGATGGTGTGCGGTGACCCGGTGCGTCGTCCAGTCGTCGTGACGTAGCAGTAGTCGAGCTCGGAAGGCTCGACCCCTCCCACCTATCGCGTAGCCCAGACGATCAGGGCGACGATCACAACGATCGCGGCGACGAGGTAC
>DASUQY010000038.1:0-2181 GCA_036280315.1 Actinomycetota bacterium | reverse complement strand
CGATAGACGCCCGTAGAGGTCTTGTCGATTGTGCCGGCGCGGACGCCGTCGGCGAGGGCGGCGAGCAAGCGCTTACGCACATCGGGTGTCTCGAACGGGTCGATGTAGCCGCGACGCAGCGCGAGATCTTGGATCTTCGTCCAGTGCAGGGGTTCGTCCTCCTCACGCAAGACCGTGATCGCTGCCTCGAGGACGTCCACAGCCTAGAGCTCGTGTAGCTGCGGGAGGACGGCTTCCGCGAACAGATCCACCATCGAGGGATCCGGCATCGCGAACCAGACGGGCGCCGGACACACGATCAGCTCGCTCACCCCGAGCTCCGCGAACCGCGTCATTCGCTCGACGACCTCGTCCGGCGTTCCCGCCAGGCACTCGGCGCGCAGCGTCTCCAGCGACAGGGCCCCGCCGACGCCCTTCGGCAGTCGATCCCCGATCAGCTCGTACCGTCGTCGAACGTTGGCGTCGTCTTCGCCGATCAGAGTGAACAGCCCGAGGGACAGACGGAACGAGCTCGGGTCGCGGCCTGCTCGTTCGACCGCTCGTCGCGCCGTAAGAGCGCGTTCGGCGTAGTTTTCCGGCGTCCATCGCCACACCGCGTTCCATCCGTCCGCGCACCGCGCCGCGATCGACAGCAGACGCGTACCACCCTTGCCTCCGACAAGCAACGGCGGTCGCGGTTCCTGCAACGGCCTGGGATGGTTGAACGCATCCCGCAACCGGAACCGTTCGCCATCGAACGACGCGGGCTCGCCGTCGAACAGCGCCCCGAGGTATCCGAGCGTCTCCTCGAGCAACGAGAATCGCTCCCCCACCGAGCCGAACTCGTACCCGAACCCGGCGTACTCGTCCTCGAACCATCCCGCTCCGAGACCGAGCTCCAACCGCCCTCCCGACGACCGATCGATGGCCGTCGCCGACTTCGCCACTATCGCCGGATGCCGGAACGGCGCCGACAGCACCAGCGTTCCGAGCCGCACCCGTTGCGTCAGCGGCGCCAGTCCGGCCAGCGTGGTCAGCGGCTCGAGCGCGCCGTACCGCGTCTCGTCACCGCCGAACCGCTGGAGCGTGGCGAAGAAGTGATCGGACACCCATACCGAGTCGAACCCCTGCCGTTCGGCATCGACGGCCACCTCGGCCACTCGCGAGAACGAGATCGGCCCCGATTCGTCACCGAACGAGTAGTCGTAGTGCGGGAGCGTCAGCCCGACGCGCATCGAACGCGAACGCTACAGGTACCGGAGGACGTCGGCCGGGCCGGTGACGTCCGTGCCCTCGGGGATCCGGATGTCCGAGGGCAGTTTCAGGCGGGGATAGACCGCCACCCGCTTCGCCAGATGCACGCCGGGATAGACCGTGACCTCGTCGCCGAGTGCCACGAACCGCTCGATCGTCGTGGGGTGGAACGGCTCCGAGCGCACCTCCGTCATCGAACCGATGACGGCCTCGACGATCCGCGCCGACGGGCCGATGATCGCCCCGTCGCGGATCTGTGACCGCTCGATCACCGCGTCCCGCTGCACCTCGATGTCGTCGTCGAGGTTCGAGCCGGAGATACGCACGCCGGGATGGATCTCGCAGAACCGTCCGATCCGGACCGCGGGTCCGATCTCGACCGAGCCGTCGCTGATCTTCTCGGCGAGTGTCTTCCCGCTCGTCGAGTCGCGCATCGCGAGCGTCTCCGGCTCGATCCACACGTGCCGTTCAGCGTCGTACGGCGGACCGAGGAGACGGTCGACGGATTCGAACCGCCCGTCGAGGACCTCGAACATCGTCTCGATGTAGTCCTGCACGTTGCCGAGGTCCCCGATCCGCCGAACCGGGAAGGCGTGGACGCGGTGCCCGTGCCCGACGAGCCATGGCAACAGATCCTTGCCGAAGTCCAACCGGCGCTCGCGCAGGCGCTGGACGTCCGGATGGCTCCCGAGCTCACGAAGGCGCGAGGCGTCGACGAGGTAGAAACCGGCGTTGGTCATGAGCGGCATCTGGCGGAACTGCTCGTCGCTCTCGGCGTGGAAGTGCTCCCGGAGCTCGGCCAGCGTCGGCTTCTCGACGAAGTCGGAGATCCGCCGGTTCTCGTCGGCGAGCATCACGCCGTACTTCTCGGCCACCTCGTCCGGCTCGCGTGTCATCGCGGCGATCGTGGCGATGGCGTCGGTCTCCTGGTGCGCCTGCAGCATCGGC
>DASUQY010000037.1:0-2195 GCA_036280315.1 Actinomycetota bacterium | reverse complement strand
CGATGCGGCGCTCCGAAGGGGGTGAGGACGGAGGGCCGTGCGCACTGCCTATCTCTCGTGACGCGTGCGGGTCCGGGCTCCTCGGTGCTTCGGACCCGCCGCCGTCACCTTGATCCACGCTCTACCCACGGCGTTTGCAAGCACACGAGGTCACGCACTTGATCGCGCGCGGAGCGCGTTCGCGATGCTCGAGACGTCTTCCGGGGTCGTCCCGCAACAGCCGCCGATCAACCGCGCGCCGGCGTCGCGCCACTCGAGCGGGCGGAGCGACGGCCGCGCGTCCTGGCGAGGCGGGTCGACCCATTGCTTCCGCAGCGGGTTCCAGAATGCACCGCGATTCGGATAGCACACAACCGGCCGGTCGGTCCTTGCCGCCGCGATCTCGACGAGCGCGGTGATGTGAAGCGGTGACGTGCAGTTCACGCCGACAGCGACCACCGACGACGCGGAGTCGGTCGCGTCGACGGCCTGCTCGAACGGCGTCCCGTCGCAGATGTGCGCGCCGTCGCGGCAGCTGAAGCTCAGCCACGCAGGGATATCGGGAACATGCTCGAGCGCGCCGACGATCGCACGCGCCTCTGCGATCGACGGGATCGTCTCGACGGCGAACACGTCCGGCTGCGCTTCGGCGAGCGCCTCGAGACGTGGCAGGTGAAACTCGCGGAGCTCCGCCTCGCCGATGTCGTAGTCGCCCCTGTATTCGGCTCCGTTGCCGAGGTACGCCCCGTACGGGCCGATCGATGCGGCAACCAGGCGCTCGCCCGGTGCGTCCCGCGCCGCGTCACGTGCGAGCTCAACGCTCCGGCGAAGTACGTCCGCGGCGGCGTGGCGGTCGAGTCCGCGGCGGGCGAGGCCGGCGAAGCTCGCTTGGTAGCTGGCCGAGATGGCCACGTCGGCGCCGGCGGCGAAGTACTCGGAGTGGACGTCGCGGACGAGCTCCGGCGACTCGAGCAATACCCTGGCCGACCAGAGGGGATCGCGGAGATCCGCGCCGCGCCGCCCGAGCTCCGTCCCGAGACCGCCGTCGAGCACGACCACGCCGTCGTGAGCCAGGACCTCGTCGAACGGTGACTGCATGGCCCTCAGCGTAAAGCTCGCGACGCATCAACGGTCGAGACGTTGACCCGTCGCCGCATTCGCACCAGGATGCAGCCCGGTTCGGACAGGAGGGGTGATGGTCTCGGCAAGCACGTACATGCTCGTCTTCCGAATCCTGCACGTCCTCGGCGCGATCGCGTGGGGCGGCGCCATCTTCCTGTTGGTGTTCTTCCTGCAGCCGACGGCCAAGGCGATCGGGCCGGCGGCCGGTCCGTTCATGCGCGAACTCCTCGGGAACCGCCGTCTCACGAACGTCATCCTGTGGATCGCCGGGGTGACGATCGTCGCCGGTGGCTTCCTCTATTGGCACTACGTCGACGTCGCCGGCGGCCTCGGCTCGTTCCTCGAGACGGCGTTCGGGCTGTGGCTGGCCATCGGAGCGCTCTCGGCGCTGGTCGCGTTCTCGATCGGGTTGTTCATCACGCGCCCGACGATGGCGCGCGCCACCACCGTCGGCGCCCAGATCGCCGCGGCGGGCGACGCGCCGCCGTCCGAGCTCGTCCAGGAGCTGCAGCGGCTCCAGGCACGCGGCCGAACGCTCGCCATCATGAACTTCACGTTCGTCGCCATCGCCGCGTTCGCCATGGCGACGGCGCGCTATTGGTAGCCATTCGAGCAGCCGGTACCGTTGACCGGTGGGCGTGCAAAGCGCCCAAGTACCAATGGGGTATCTCGAGCTCACCGACGTGTCGTACGCCCTGCCCGGAGGGTGGACCCTCTTCGAGGGCGTGAGCTTCCGCGTGCCCTCCGGCGAGCACGCCGCGATGGTCGGCGCGAACGGGATCGGCAAGACGACACTTCTTCGCGTCATCGGGGGCCTCGACTCGCCGAAGTCGGGCGTCGTCCACGCCGACGGGCGCCTCGGCCTGATGCGCCAGTTCATCGGCTCGGACGCCCGTCCCACGACGATCCGTGACTTCCTGCTCGCGTATGCCGAACCCTCGATCGCCGATGCGGCGAAGCGGCTCACCAAGGCCGAGCGGTGGATGCGCGACCACGCCGGCGAGGACGCGCAGATCCGGTACGCCGAGGCGCTCGCACATTGGGGCGAATCGGGTGGCTACGAGGCCGAGGCGATGTTCGACCGGTGCACGAAG
>DASUQY010000036.1:0-7753 GCA_036280315.1 Actinomycetota bacterium | reverse complement strand
CGGCTAGACGAGGACCGCCGTGCTCCGTCGACGGCCGGTCTTCTCAACGAGGATCGCCGCCGGGAACTGATCCTTCACCCGCTCCGCGTGCGTGATCACGAACAGCTGGTGGAAGCGCGCCGAGAGGCGGCCCAGGGTCTGCACCATCAGGTCCTTCCGCTCCTCGTCGAGCGACCCGAGCACCTCGTCGAGCACCATGATCCCCACGTCGGCACCGGACATCCGCGACAGATGCGTCGAGATGGCGACGCGGAGCGCGAGGTTGGCCAGGTCTGCCTCGGACCCGGAGAACCGGCCGATGTCGAAGTACGAGTCGCCGTCGGCGATCTGGATCGACAGACTCTCGTCGTCGACGCGAAGGTCGTCGTAGGCGTGGTTCGTGAGCTCTCGGAACAGCACCTCGGCCTCGCGAGAGAGCTCGGGGCCGACGCGGGCCACGAGGTGATCTCGGAAGCCGTCGAGGAGCATGGCGACGCGCTCGACGTAGCGCGCCTCCGAACGGAGCTCGTCGACCCGCGCGGCGGTCTGTCTCGCCTGAGCGAGCGCCGCCGTGACCACCGCGAGTTGCTTGTCGGCATCCTTCGCATCGTCGCTGGCCTCGCGCTCGGCCTTCGTCGCCTCCTCGAGCGTGCGCTCCGCCTCGTCGAGGGCGGAACGCCTTTGGTCGTGTGCTCGAGGATCGAACGCGATCGCCTCGGCCTCGTCGGTGAGGGCGGTCAACTCGGCGTCGATCGCTCGGAGTCGTTCCTCCGCTGCGGCGAGGTCCGTCTCGAGCTGTGTCAGGTGTTTGCGTTCTGCCGCGATCTCCGCGATCTCCTTGCCCAGCGCCGAGATTCGATCGGCGTCCGCTCGGAGGACGTCGAGATCGGGCGGCGTGCCGTCGAACGGTTCGGCGAGGACCTCGACCTCCGCGCGGAGCGCTTCGGCGTTCTCGGCGAGCTGCGATCTACGCCGTTCGGCGTCGAGCGCCGCCTGGGCGTTCTTCGTGGCGTTGTCGAACGCCTTCTGCGCGCGTGAGAGCGCAGTCGCCGCCTGCTTCACCGCTCGCTCCGCCGCCGACGCGGTCTTCTTCGCTGCGGCGACGTCGGCGCGGCAGTGCCTCACGTAGTCGGCGAAGTCGTCGCCGAGCGGCCGTCCGCACGTCGGGCAGGGTTGCGTGGGATCGGCCTCGGCGGCCCGGGCCAGCCGATCCTCGGCCGCTTCCTCCAGCCACGCCGCGTGAGAACGCTCGGCGGTCGCGCGAGCCGACGCGTCGCGCGCTTCCGAGAGCGTCGCCTCCGCCCCGGAGAGGGAGTCCCGGTCGGCGTCAATGTCGGCCGGCCGTACGTCGGCGAGCCGCTTCTGCGCCATCGCCAGCTTCTCCAGGGCGTCGGCGAGCCTCGTGCCGGCACGTAGCCGCGATTCGACGTCTCCCGCACGTTCCAGCTCATCCTGCAAGGCAGGCAGCACCGCGAGACGCTCGCGGATGCCCTCGGCCCGTTCGGCGAGCTCCTCGCCTCGTTCGACGATGGCCTCGCGCTGCTCGATTTTCGCGCGAAGTTGGACGGTCAGCTTCTCGACGCGTTCTCGCGCCGCGTCGATCTCCTGGAACGCCTTGCGGGCCGCCTTGGCTTTCGTCGTCGCCGTTTTCAGCTCCACGGCGGCGGCCTTCGCCCCCTTCGCGGCCTCGGCCGCCGCGTCCTTCGCCTCCTTCAACTCGGCCTCGAGAGCGGCGATGTCGGCAACTGCCTCTTCCAACTGCCCGGCGCTTTCGCGCGTGGCGCGGGCCTCGCGCCGCGCGAACGTCCGCGCGTCGTCGACCGGCTTGATGCCGAGCAGCCGGAGCGCCATCTCCTTGCGACGCGCCGGGCTGAGGTCCGAGAACGCGTCGAGCTGCTTCTGCTCCGCGAAGACCGAGGAGCGGAACACGTGGAGATCCATGTGCAACAGCCGGCGCAGCTCTGCGTCGACGTCGGTCGTGCCGGACGCCAGCAACAGGTCGCCTCCGTACAGCTCGGCCTCCGGCGTGTGAGCTCGGCCCTTGATCGATCGACGCACCTCGAACTGCGAGCCGGCGTGCTCGAACACCACGCGCACCTCGCAATCGGTCAGCACGCCGTGCGTCCTGATCTCATGCTTCTTGGTGCGGGCCGCGTCGACCCCGTACAACGCGAACGCCACCGATTCGACCAGCGTCGTCTTCCCCGCTCCGTTCTCACCGAAGATGCCGATCACGCGCGCGGGGATCTCCAGGTCGACCTCCTCGAACACGCGGTAGTTGCGCAACGAGAGCTCGAGGACCCGCACTTACACCGTCTCTCCCTGCGCGTCGACGAGAAACCGAGAGCCGAGCGCGACCACCCGCTCACGATCGAGTCCCGCGAGATCCTGCGGCTCGACGTACGCGGCCCACTCCTCCTCGAGCGAACCGACGACGGGTCCGCCCTGAACGGCGAACGCCTCGGCGCCGTAGTCGGGTTCGACCTGGACCCACAGCGCGGCGGGAACCGCCTCCTGGAACTGCTCGTTCGCCACCTGACGGAACGACGCCGGGTCGACGCCGTTCAGGTATGCGCGGAGGATCGCGCCCGACGGAGTGCCCGCTGCGGCCTTCTCCACCGCGTCGACGAGTTCGCCGGCCGACAGGCCGTCCGCGGATATGCCGACCGTGGCGAGCGGGCGCTCGTGCGGGTTCTCCACGTGCTCGACCGAACCCGTGTCGGTATCGACGACGACCAGACCCTTCGGAGTCTCCGGGCTGTCGGCGAACGAGAACGTGTCGGTGGATCCCGCGTACCACGTGCGCTTGGAGACCTTCTGCAGCGCGTGGTAGTGCCCGAGCAACACGAGGTCGAACCCCTTGTCGAACGCGGCCTCCTCGACCTCGAGCTCGTTGATGTCGCGCCACGCACGCGCCGGGAGCGACGTCAGCGCGACGTGCGCGAGCAGCAGGTTCGTCTGGTCGGTCCGAATCCGTCCGGCCGCACCGCCGAGCTCCTTCCGGAGATCTTCCACGGACATCGTCTGCGGGACGGCGTGAACCGCGACGCCGGCGACCTCCGCGGTCACCGCCTCCATCCGCCACGCGAACGTGACGTTGGGGAACACCCGCTCGAGCGCGTCGTAGGGCGATCCCGTTCCGCGCACCCTCGGCGTGTCGTGGTTACCACTGATCGCGGCGCCCTTCAGCCGTGCGTCCGAAAGCCGCTGCAGGCCACCGAGCACGTGGGCGAACGTTCGGTACGTCGGCCGGGCGTGATCGAACACGTCGCCGAGCCACACGAACCCGTCCGGCTCCCGCGCGATCGTCTCGTCGATCGCCCACGTGAACGCGCGCAGGAAGTCCTCCTCCCGAACGTTCCGGCCGTGCTCATCGCGGAGGTGAGCGAGGTGCGTCCGGCCGAGGTGCGCGTCGCCGAGGGCGACAAGCCGCGCCACTACTCCGCGAACCCCCGAGCGGCTTCCTGGGGCCTCCCCGGCATCGGCGACGGCCCGGCCACCGACTTCAGGTAGTCCTCGTACAGGTAGATCTGCGCCGGAAGGGCGAACGGCGCCTCGAGGTTGGTCACGATCGCTTCGCCGGGCATGAGCGTCTGGATCTCGGGGCCGAGATCGGAGATGTCCTGCTTGGAGCTCCCTCGGAGGATGTTGCGGTCCTTCTCGTCGGCCAGGCCCAGGATGAAGAACGTGTTGAACTGCGACAGGAGCTCGTCGTCGATCAGCTTCGGCTGCTGCGAGACCGCGCACATCCCGACCTTGAACTTTCGCCCCTCGCGCGCGAGGCGCGGGAAGACGTTCTCGTCCGATCGCGCCACGCGTGACAGCACGCGTTGCGCCTCCTCGAGCGCGACGAGCGTCGGCGGGAGGGCGGCGAACCGATCCCTGTCCGACAGGTAGATGTCGCCGTATGCATCGAGGACACGGCGCGTGATGACCGACGCGACCAAGATCTCCTCCATCGACGAGAGCCCGCTGGTGTCGACGAGCACGGAGTAGCCATCCATCAGCTCGTCCACGATCCGAGCCGAGAGCGACGGCTGGGACGGATCCCGCGAGATGCACGGCAGCTCGAGGATTCGTTGCGCGCGACGCTGGATGACCTGCAGCGTGCTCGTCGCGACGTTCAGGTCCTCGGCGAGCGTCGACACGTCGTCCTCCTCGCCGACCTTGCTGATCCACTCCTCGCGAAAGAACCGGACGAGCCGATAGATGGCGTCCTCCTGCGCGTGGCTCCACTCGTACGCGGTTTGGAGATCGCCGAGCGTCAGTTCGGACAGGGCGAGACGGAGCGCGGTGGCGCGTGCTCCCGTCGCCCTGGTGGCGTACACGCGAAGCCGGTCGGCCGCCCAGGGGTGCTCACGGAGCCCGCGCCGCGTTCCGCTGCCGCCCTCCAGGTACTCGCCGTGCGGATCGAAGAGCAGGCATGCGTACCGCCCCTGCGACGCCAGGATCTCGCCGGCGAGAACCTTCATGAGGTTCGACTTGCCCATCCCCGTCGTGGCGAAGACCCCGACGTGCGAGGTGAGCGTCTGCCCCTTGATCCCGACCTCGAGATCGATCGTGTCCTCGCCGGAGCGCAACAGACCGACGCGGACGTCGCCCATGCGCTCGCGCAGGAACTCGAAGTCTTCGGGCGTCGGGGCCGTCACCTTGGCGAACTGCGACGGGAGCGACTTGGGCTTTCGGAACGACCCGCCCGCGTCGAGGTAGCCGAGCGGCTGGCACGTGGCGACCTTGTACAGGCGCTGCTCCGGATCGTGCAGGGCGTACGTCGCGCCGGACGCGTCGCCCATCATGTAGGCGCCGGCCGTTCGCTCGGACCACGATGGATCCGACGAGTCCGAGCCATGCGTCACGTCGATCACCCGGAAAAGGAACCGTCTGGCGCGCTCGAGATCCTCCGCCGCGAGCAGCTCCCCGAGGAACAGGTCCGAGCCGTAGAACGATCGGAACGTCGCCTCGAGAACGCTCTTGCCGAACAGCCGCCCCTTGTAGTCCCCTCCGGGGGAACGAACGCTCGCGCGTTCGCGCTCGCTTCGTTCGCCCACCGTCACCGGTTGAGCACCTCGTGGAAGTCCTGGAACAAAACCTCGATATCGTCCTCCGCCATCCCGCGGCCGGACAGGGCATCGCGAAAGGCGCGCCGAAGATCCACGACGTCGTAGCCGGTCACCCGCGCCGCCTGGTGAGCTCGGGCGAGCGGGTAGGGGTACCCCACGAATGCCGGGTCGTCGGCGAGCGCAGCGACGCGCCCGAGGACCTCGTTCGCGTCGAGTGGCCCGCGAGCGACGTCGATCCTGAACGCGAACGACGCCGTCGGCGCGAGATGCGCGACGAAGATGTCGCCGACGTACAGTCGTCCGAACTTCGGGTCAGTCGAGATCCGCGCGGCCCATCTGGACGACGGCGCCTCGCGGTCGCCACGACGTTTCAGCAGCCCGACGAGCGGCGCGTTCCGCCCCCAGTACAGCGTGGACGCCTTGACCACGCCTGCCAGAGCAACACCTTGCTCGACGGCTCGCCGATGGACCCGTTGGACGACGGTCTGCGGAACGAGCGGCCCGCCGTGCAGCGACCCGTCGATGAGCACCAGGTCGCCCTCGCGGGCTTCGTCGACGGTCCGCGCCACCTCTCTCCACTCGGACCACTCCCGAAGCGCATCCACCGGACGGGGCAGGTCGGGAAGGCGCTCCGGCTCGACGCCGCAGAGCTCGGTGAGCGCCGCGCGAGCGAGCCTGTCCATCTCCTCGGTGGAGACGGCGTGCACCACGAGCGAGGGACGCTCGATCGCTGCCGTGGATCCGTTCTGGAACCGCACGCGCGCGGCTCGATGCCCCACGACTTGGAACGACCGACCGTCGGCGACGACGCACGATCCGCCGTCGATCGCCCACACGACGCCGGGTCCGACGGGG
Source organism: Actinomycetota bacterium (assembly GCA_036280315.1). GTDB lineage: Bacteria > Actinomycetota > UBA4738 > UBA4738 > HRBIN12 > CALGFI01. The sequence goes on along the minus strand of DASUQY010000036.1, from coordinate 1,859 downwards.
TCGATCCGGACGAGCTCATACCCGTCGGGGTGGCCCTCGACCACGAGCGCCTCGTCGAGCCCGAGCTGCGCTTCGAGCACTCGGATATCGGTTCCGGGGCGGTCGAGGAGGTCGACCACGAACCCGGCCGCGTCATCGAGCTGACCGCGCTCGTAGAGCTCGAGGTTGACGACTCGGGCCTCCTCGGAAGCAACGGGCGCCGAGGCGACCGATCTGGGAGCTCCCGGTGCCACATCCACGCTCGCCTCTCGAGCCCTCCGCACGGCAGCCGTCATCGGCCCGAAGCGTAGCCGAGGGCTCCGACGCCTCCGAGCATCTGGCTACAGCGCGCGGTCACCCCGGCCATGTCTCCCGACCGAGGGACGAATCCCGATGGGGGCTATCTGGCGGCCGTTCCTCATTCGGCGAGGAGCTCGCCGAATGCCTCGGGCACGTGGACACGGTCAGGCGTCACGACGCGCCGATCGGCCTCTCGCCCATGGCTTCGTTGGGCATCCATGCGCCGACGGCGGTGCGGAATGGGTGAACCTCGAAGTGCCGCCACACGCCCTCGGTCACGTACGGATCGTTGCGCAGCCAGTCGTCGAGCTCGTCGCGCGTTTCGAAGTCGGCCAGGATCGTCGATCCGACCATCGTGCCGGCGTCGTCGAGGATTGCGCCACCAAGGAGAACCTGTCCTCGCTCCACGAACGGCCGGATGAAATCGAGGTGCTTGGGCCGCACGCGGGCGCGGCGTTCGGACGCATCCGCGTCGTCGCCGTCGCGCCCGATCACGATGAACTGCACTAGGCGAACGCCTTCAGTAGCTCACGTGCGATCACGACGCGCTGGATCTGGTTGGTCCCCTCGTAGATCTGCGTGATCTTCGCGTCCCGCATGTACCGTTCGACCGGGTACTCGCGGATGTAGCCGTATCCGCCCAGGACCTGTACCGCGTCGGTCGTGATGCGCATCGCCGCATCCGAGGCGAAGCACTTCGCGACGCTCGAGAAGTACGTCATCCGCTCGTCGCCCGCGTCGCAGAGCGCGAGCGACTTGTACACCAGCATCCGCGCCGCCTCCAGCTGCATCGCCATGTCCGCCAGCATGAACGAGACGCCCTGAAACTCGCCGATCGGCTTCCCGAACTGCTGCCGTTCGGTCGCGTATCGGGCGGCGAAGTCGAACGCGCCTTGGGCGATGCCGAGCGCCTGCGCGGCGATCGCCGGCCGCGAGTAGTCCAAGGTTCGCATCGCGTAGGCGAAGCCCTCACCCTCCTCGCCGATCAGCCGGTCGGCGGGGACGCGCGCCCCGTCGCAGATCACCTCGCGGGTCGGCGATCCGCGGATGCCCATCTTGTCTTCCTTGCGCCCGAACGAGACTCCTGGGTCGTCGCGCATCACGAGGAACGCCGACACACCCTTGGCACGCGTCGACGGATCCTTCGTGGCGAACACGACGTACCCGTGCGAAACACCGGCGCCGGTGATGAACCGCTTCGTTCCGCTCAGCACGAACTCGTCGCCGTCGCGCTCGTACCGCGTGGTCATCGCGGCGGGATCCGAACCCGCGCCGGGCTCCGTCAACGCGTACGACATCAGCACATCGCCGCGAGCGATGCCCTCGGTCATCTGTTTAGCCTTCGCGTCGTCTCCCGCGACCACCAGCGGGATCACGCCGAGCTTCGAGACGAGTGGAGTGAGTGACACGCCTGCCGAGATCCGCGAGAGCTCCTCGATGAACACACCGAACGCGAGCGAGCCGCCGCCTGAACCGCCTTGCTCCTCGGGATAGCCCACGCCCATCAGGTCGTTCTCGACGAGGACCTTGTAGACGTCCTCGGGCCACTCGTCCGTCTCGTCGATCTCGGCCGCGCGCGG
>DASUQY010000035.1:0-4939 GCA_036280315.1 Actinomycetota bacterium | reverse complement strand
ACGGGCTCCTGGTCGAGATCGAGGCGGTGGCGCGGACGCCCGGCGGTGGCCGGTAGCCGCGTCAGAAGAAGGTCGCGATCGCCCCCACCACCCGGTCGTCGTCGTCGAGCTCCGCGATCACCCTCCACCGGTCGAACGCCGAACAGGGGTGGGAGATCCCGAACATGATGAGGTCGCCCACCTCGAGCGAAACGTCGCCGGAGACGCGGCAGTACGCGTGCTGGTCGTTCAGTCCGGTGACGTCAACGAAGCCCCCGATGCTCAGCATCTCTTCGAGCCCACGACGCACGAGCAGAGGCCGAGGGTAGCCCTGATCGAACGGCACGTCCCGCCTGCCGAGGCCGACGATCGCGAGATCATGCTCGGGCCTCGACAGCACGACGCCCCACACCTCGATCGCGGAGCGGAACCGCGCCTCGGGCGGGAACCCCTTCGTCGTCTCGTCGATCCTCGCACCGGAGATGAGCTCGGCCGGATCCGACGGCGTCATGCGCCGAAGCGCGGCAGGTGCTCGCGGTTCGCGTCGAGGATCGCGTCGAGAAGCGCCGACGCGGTGGGATAGTCGGGCACGAGCGGGTTCGAGAGCAGCGCCTTCAGCGCCAGGGAACGGTCACCGCTCGTGGCTGCCCGGATCGTGAGTCGCTCGTACGCCTTCGCGTGCTCCACGAGCCCGAGCATGTCGTCCGAGAGCGGTCTGACCGGGAGGGGGTGAGCGCCGTCGCCGTCCACCCGCGCGGAGACCTCGACCACGTCGTCGTCGGCGAGGTTCGGGATCGCGCCGCCGTTGCGAACGTTGAGGACCTGGACGTCGCCGGTTCCCGCGACCAGCGATGCCACCAGCTGCGCGGCGGCCTCGCTGTAGTAGGCGCCCCCCCTGCGTTCGAGGAGCGCGGGCTTCTCCGCGAGGGCCGGATCCCGGTACATCTCGAGCAATCGGGCCTCGATCTCGATCACCTCTTCGGCGCGGGTCGGGCCCGACTTCTGGTGCTCGAGGATCTCGTTCGTCAGGTAGTAGTAGCGCAGGTAGGAGGAGGGGATCGCGCCGATCGCGCCGATCAGCTCCGCCGGCAGGTCGGCCTCGCGCGCGAGCTCGTCGAGCGACGACCCGAGCAGCTCGGGGAGGCGGTCGACGCCGTCCACCCGGATCGCCCGCACCCACGAGAGGTGGTTGAGCCCCACGTGCTCGAGCTGCACTCGCTCGGGCTCGACGCCGAACCGTGACGCGAAGCGCCGCTGGAGGTTGATGGCGACGTTGCACAACCCGAGCGCCCGGTGCCCCTCGTCGAGCAGGGCCTGCGTGACCATGCCGGTGGGGTTCGTGAAGTCGACGATCCACGCCCCCGGCGCGCCGCGCCGAGCCGTCAGCTCCGCGAGATCCAGGACGACGGGGATCGTCCGCAGCCCCTTCGCGAAGCCGCCCGGACCCGTCGTCTCCTGACCGACGCATCCGAACCTGGGTGGGATCGTCTCGTCGAGCAGGCGCGCCGCTTGGCCGCCGACCCGGAGCTGGACGATCACGAACGCGGCGCCGTCCACGGCCTCCTCCGCGTCGGTGCTGAGGTGGAGGCGGCCGCCGTACCCCGCCCGCTCGAGCATCCGCCCGGCCAGTCCGCCCACGATCTCGAGGCGTTCTGGGTCGATGTCGAGGAGCACCAGCTCGTCCACCGGGAGACGGTCGGCCCGTCGAACGAACCCCTCCACGAGCTCGGGCGTGTAGGTGCTGCCCCCGCCGGCGACGGCCACCTTCACACCCATCGGCGCGCATCGTACACTTCCGGCGATGAAATGGTTAGGAAAGTTTCCTGACCCATTCCTGGCGGAGATCGCCGGTCAGCCCGAGGCGCTCCGGCGAGCCGCGGTCGCGCTCGAGGACCAGCGCTCAACGCTCGTCGCTCTGGCGGGAGTCGCCACGGACGTCCGCGGTGTGGTCCTCACCGGGATGGGCAGCTCCTACGACGCGTGCTTCCCGGCCGTGAACGAGCTCGCACGCCGAGGGGTGCTCGCGCTCCACATCGACAGCGCCGAGCTCCTGCATTTCCGAACGGAGGTCCTCACCCCCTCGACCGTGCTCGTGGTCGTGAGCCAGTCGGGTGAGAGCGCGGAGGTCGTCCGGCTCGCGGACTCGCTCGTCGAACGCGCCGATCGCCCCACGATCCTGTCGATTACGAACGGCCTGGACAACGCCCTGGCCGCACGATCGGACCTGCGGCTCGACACCCGCGCCGGACCCGAGCGCGGACCGTCGACGATGACGTTCGCGGCGTCGATGACTCAGCTCTCCGCCGTCGCCGGCGCGATCGCCGGAGATCCGACCGCGGGTGCGATCGAGCGGGCCCGAGCGGCCTCGGAGGAGGCGGCGACGGCCATCGAGCAGGTCCTCGATCACGCAGAGGTCGTGGTGGACCGGTTCACGGGTGCGGTCCGCGGACGCCACACGGTGGCCGTCCTCGGGCGAGGTCCGGCGAGGGCGGCCGCCGAGATGGGAGCCCTCACCCTCAAGGAGAACGGCGTGATGGCGGAGGCGTTCTCGACGGCGGCGTTCCGCCACGGGCCGTTCGAGCTCGCGGGCCAGAGCCTCGCGGCCATCATCGTCGCCACCGAGCTCGAGACGCGGTCCCTCGATCTTCGTCTCGCCGAGGATCTCGTTCTGGCGGGGGCTTCCGTGACCGTCATCGGCCCGGCCGGTGAGGCGCTCGAGGACGCGCTGGAGATCCCGATCGATGCGACCGATCGCGCGCTCGTCTCCGCGGCGTCGCTCGTCCCGATCCAACTGCTGTCGTGGCGGCTCGCGTCCGAGCTCGGTCGCGACCCCGGCGTGTACCTCCGAGCGTCGAAGGTGACGACCCGTGAGTGAGCGACCGCGCGTGGCGCTGACGTTCGACGCGGAGCATCCGGATCGGCCAGGGGCGACGGCCGGCACCGCGGACCGGATCCTCCGGGAACTCGATGGCGCCGGCGTCCGAGCGACCTTCTTCATCCAGTCGCGGTGGGCGATGGCGAACCCCGAGCTTGCCCAGGCGATCGCGCGCGAGGGCCATTTGATCGGCAACCACTCGATGTACCACGCGCGTATGAGCCTGCTGTCTGACGAGGGGATCCGAACGGATGTCTCGAACGCCGCCGAGACGATCGTCGAGCTCTCGGGCGTCGACCCCCGACCGTGGTTCCGCTGCCCGTTCGGGGACGGCCGCGACGACGGCCGGGTCACCGGGCTCCTCGAGGATCTCGGGTACCGCAATGTGCACTGGCACGTCGAGCTCCAGGACTGGGAACCGGAGACCACGGCGGCGGACATCGTGCGCGACGCCGTCGAGGGGAGCATCGCCCATGGCGACGGCGCCGTCGTGCTGTTCCACACCTGGCCGCAGCGCACAGCCGACGCGTTGCCCGCAGCACTCAGAGCCTTCGGCAGCGACGGGGTATCGTTCGTGACCGTCGACGAGCTGGAGGTCCTGCCCTGAGCGCCCACGCGGTGATCGCCGTCGACGGCGGCGGCTCGAAGATCGACGTTCTCGTCGTCGCGCGCGACGGCACGGTCGCGGGGAACGCTCGCGTCCGTCCCGCCGACGGCAACGGCCGCGACCCGGGTCATCTCGCCTCGCTGGTCGATGCCGTCGAGGCCGCATGCCGTGACGCCGGTCTCGACCCGGAACGGCGGCCTCTGGCGAAGGTCGGTGTGTTCTGCCTGGCGGGCGCGGACCTCCCCGCCGACGACCGCCGCCTCCAGCGATGGCTGCGGGAACGGGCCTGGACGAACGAGACGCTGCTCCGCAACGACACCTTCGCGGTCCTTCGCGCAGGGACCGAGCGGACCTGGGGCGTGGGCGTGGTCTGCGGGTTCGGGACGAACTGCTCCGCCGTCGCGCCGAACGGTCGAACGTTCCGGCTGCCGGCCCTCGGCTGGATCGCCGGCGACTGGGGCGGTGGCGCCGACATCGGCGAGGCGGCCCTGTGGCATGCCATGCGATCGGAGGACGGGCGCGGCGAGCGCACGCTGCTCGCCTCGAGCGTGCCGGCGCACTTCGGGCTCCGCCGTCCGAGACAGGTGATGGAGGCCATGTACTTCGGCCGGCTGAGCCACACCCGCGTGGCGGAACTCCCCCCGCTCGTGTTCGCGGCCGCGGCCGACGATGACCCCGTGGCGCGCTCCATCGTCGAGCGCCAAGCCGACGAGATCGTCTCGATGGCGGGAACGGCGATCCGTCGACTGCGCATGACGAAGCTGGACGTCCACGTGGTGCTCGGTGGCGGGATCTTCCGGAACGCGTTCGCGCCGTTCTTCCGCCGGATCGAGGACGGGGTGCGCCGGATCGCGCCGACGGCCAGCCTGAAGGTCCTCGAAACCCCGCCCGTCGTCGGCGCAGCCCTGTTGGGGCTCGACCACCTCGGCGCGACCCGGGCGGCGGGAACGAGGTTGCGCGCCGCTCTCACCCCCCAACGACCCCGACGCACACTCGCTCGAACCCAGGAGGCGTGAGATGGCTCGGATCGTGCTCGACGGCGTCACGAAGGTCTTCGGCAACGACGTCGTCGCCGTGGACGATGTCTCGCTCGAGATCGGCGACGGCGAGTTCATGGTCCTCGTCGGCCCGTCGGGGTGTGGGAAGTCGACGATCCTCCGGATCATCGCCGGGCTCGAAGAGCTCACGGCCGGCGAGGTGTTCATCGGCGATCGCCAGGTGACCGACCTTCCGCCGAAGGCTCGCGACATCGCGATGGTGTTCCAGAACTACGCGTTGTACCCGCACATGACGGTCGAGCAGAACCTCGGGTTCGGCCTGAAGCTCCGACGCGTCGCGAAGGACCAGCGTCATCGACAGGTATCGGAGGCCGCTCGGGTTCTGGGGCTCGAGAAGCTCATGGCCCGGAAGCCTGCGGAGCTCTCCGGCGGACAGCGTCAGCGGGTCGCGATGGGACGGGCCATGGTGCGAGAGCCCCA
>DASUQY010000034.1:0-14470 GCA_036280315.1 Actinomycetota bacterium | reverse complement strand
TGGGTCGCCTCGACGAGGTTCCCGTTCGAATTCTGGTGGCAGCTCGTCCTCGCCGGCATCGCCGCCGCGGCGATCGCGCTGGCCGTGGCAAGATGGCTCGCGCGCGGGATGACGCAGCCCCTTCGCGACATGGCCAAGGCCTCGCAGCGGATGCAGATCGGCGACTACCGTCAGCGCATTCAAACAGCATCGCGCGACGAGGTCGGCCAGCTCGCCGTCGCGTTCAACACGATGAGCGGCGAGCTCGAGAGCCTCGAACGCCTCCGGCGCGACCTCGTGGCCAACGTGTCGCACGAGCTCAAAACGCCGATCTCGGCGCTCCGAGCGCACTTGGAGAACCTGCTCGACGGCGTCGAGCGGCCCGATGCGCAGACGCTCCAGATGATGCTCGCGCAAACGGAACGTCTTGCGCGCTTGGTGGAGCAGCTTCTCGAGCTGTCGCGCCTGGAAGCGGGCGACGTGCCGATGATGCGTGAGCGGCTCTCGCTTCGCCCCCTCGTCGAACGTGTCCTTTCGGAGTTCGAGGTCGTCCGGGCGCGTCGCGCGGTCGAGCTCGACGAGCGGGTTCCCGACGACCTGCCGCTTGTGTACGCGGACGCCGAGCGTGTGCACCAAGTGCTGTTCAACCTGCTCGACAACGCCGTGCGGTTCACGCCGTCGGGCGGTCGCGTCACGATCACGGCGTCCGGGCGGAACGGTGCGGTCGACGTCGCCGTCGCAGACACGGGTCCGGGGATCGCGCCGGAGCATCTGCCGCGGCTGTTCGAGCGCTTCTATCGCGTCGACAGCGCGCGCTCTCGCGACGAGGGAGGTACGGGGATCGGCCTGGCCATCGCGCGCTCGGTGGTCGAGGCGCACGGCGGCCGCATCTGGGCCGAGAGCGAGCCCGGAAAGGGAAGCACGTTCACGTTCGAGTTGCCGGTCGCGACCGAGGCGAACGCGCCGGAGACAAGGAGGAGCCGTTGAAATCCGCCACCACCGCCGTCGAGGTGACCGCACCGGGCCGGCACACGTACCTCGATCTCACCGACGAGCTCGAACGGGCGATCAAGGACTCGGGTGTGACCGACGGCGCTGTCGTCGCGTTCTGTCCGCACACGACGTGCGCCCTTCTGATCAACGAATGGGAGGACGGCGCCCTCCGGGACTTTCGGGAGCGGGTTCTCCGCCTGATCCCCCAAGATGCCTATTACGCGCACGACGACCTCGACCGGCGCACGCAAAACCTGGCCGAATCGCACGAGCGGCAGAACGGGCACTCCCACGTCACCTCGATGCTCCTATCGGCGACCTCGCACGCGATCCCCGTTTCGTCGGGCGAGCCGATGCTCGGGCGATGGCAGCGGCTGATCCTGTTCGAGATGGACGAGCCGAAAGAACGGCGCATAGTGTTCCACGCGTTCGGCGACTAGCCTATGCCCGAACGTCTGGACATCGACGTCGACGGAAGCGCGCGGGCGATCCTGAACGCGTGTCGGCGGCGAGGGCTCGTCGTGAGGGACCTCGGGGGCCTCAAGATGCATCCCGGGAGTCGTCACTGGCACGTCCGGCGACCTGAAGGTTCGGGGACGCTCGAGGTGACGGAGCACGGCGGGCGTGTGTGGATCACCGTCAAGCCGCGATGGGACGGTGGGTGGGCGTCGTCCCTGGCTCGAAAGCTCGCCGCCGGCCGCTCCGTAGACTGACGTCATGCTTACGGAACGACGGAAGAGCCGGCAGATCTCCATCGGCGCGGTGACGATCGGCGGAGACGCGCCCGTTCGCGTCCAGTCGATGACGACGACCAAGACCGCCGAGGTCGACGCGACGCTGCAGCAGATCGCGTCGCTCGTCGCCGCCGGCGTCGACATCGTGCGAGTGGCCGTCCCGCACTGGGAGGACGCGAACGCGCTTCGCGCGATCGCGGCGAAGTCAACCGTGCCGGTCGTCGCCGACATCCACTTCCAGTGGAAGTACGCGATGGCGGCGCTCGAGGCCGGCATCCAGGGCCTGCGGATCAACCCCGGCAACATCAAGTATCAGGACAAGGTCCGGCTGATCGCGCGCGAGGCGAAGGCGCGGGGCGTTCCCATACGGATCGGCGTCAACGCCGGCTCGCTCGAGAAGGAGATCCTCGAACGCCACGGATCCCCGACGGCCGACGCCCTCGTCGAGAGTGCGCTCGCCGAGGCGAGGATCCTTGAGGACGAGGACTTCTTCGACATCAAGATCTCGGTCAAACACTCGAACCCGCGCGTGATGATCGAGGCGTATCGCTCACTTGCCGAGTCGTGCGACTACCCATTGCACCTCGGCGTCACCGAGGCGGGGCCCATGCCCAGTGGTGCGGTGAAGAGCGCGGTTGGCATCGGAGCCCTGCTGGCTGAAGGGATTGGCGACACGATCCGGGTGAGCCTCACCGACGACCCCGTCGAGGAGGTCAAGGTCGGGATCCAGATCCTGCAGTCGCTCGGACTTCGGCGTCGCGGTCTCGATCTGGTCGCCTGCCCGAGCTGCGGGCGTGCCGAGGTCGACGTCCTGGGCCTCACCAAGCAAGTGAACGAGGCGCTCGAGCGCGAGGGGATGAAGGTTCCGATCCGTGTCGCGGTGATGGGCTGCGTCGTGAACGGACCGGGCGAGGCCCGCGAAGCCGACCTGGGGATCGCCGCAGGGAAGGGCCAGGGATTCCTCGTCGTCCGCGGCGAGGTCGTCGACAAGATCCCCGAGGATCGCTTCGTCGATCGGCTCCTGGAAGAGGCCCGGAAGATCGCCGCCGAGCGCGCATCCGACGACGGCGTCGGCGACGACGGAGCGATAGCCGGACCAGTCATTCCGGAGCCGGCGGTGTCCCCCTCGAAGGCCTGAACCGGTCCGGCCGTTCGCGGGGCGTGAACGCGCCGTTCAAGTCGTTGCCGTTCGCTGTCTGTCGCGACATCATGCGTTGACTTCGGACAGGGGAGAAAGACCAGTTGCCCGCTCGGTTGGCCCGTCGCGTCGTCGTCGCGGGGACCTCGCTGCTGTTTGTAGTTGGTTCTGGTGCATCCACGTCTGCGGTCGCACCTCGCGCTGGAGCCGGTGGGCGCGCCTTCGTCGCTACGAGACTCACGACGGTCCTCAGAGCTGACACCGCGCCGAGCGGTGGCGCGAGCGTCGATCGACGTGTTCCCCGGGCAATTGCGCGGAACGGTCATGCCGAGGCGCTCCTCGTCCTGAGCGGGGATGCGTCCCTGGCTCTCGCGCGCGCTTCGATCCGCGACGGTGACTCGCGTGCGCTCCTTCGCTCCGTCGTGCCGGCGTACGCGCAGTTGAAACGTGGCGTTCGGACCCGGATCCGCCGGCTCGACGTTGTGCACGACTACCAAACGCTTCCGATCCTGCACGTGCGCGTTCCCTCGGCGGCTGTCCTCGAACGCGCTGCCTCCGATCCCTCGGTGGTGGGGATCGCGCCGAACAGCGAGTATCGGGCGTTCCTCGGTGAGAGCCTCCCGCTCATCAACCAGCCGGCCGCCGTGGCGGCCGGATACACCGGCGCCGGCACGGCGGTTGCCGTCCTCGACAGCGGCGTCGATCACACGCGCGCCGACTTCGGCAACTGCTCGGCTGGGCCCGGTACCGAAACGTGCAAGGTGGCGGTTTCGGAGGAGATGGCGCGCCCCGACGGTCGGTTCGACGACCCGGTTTTGCACGGGACGAACGTCGCCGGCACCGTCGTGGGGGTCGCGCCCGATACGAAGATCCTCGCGCTCGACGTGTTCGATAGGAACATCGCGTTCGCCTCCGACGTGCTCGAAGCGATCGACTTCACGATCGCCAATCAATCGATCTACAACGTGCGGGCGATGAACCTCAGCTTCGGTGACCTGTCGTTCCACACTTCGCAGTGCGGAGGGCCGAGCAACCCCTACGTCGCCGCGTTCGCGAACGCACGCGCGGCGGGCATCGTTCCCGTCGTCGCCGCGGGCAACTCCCGATTCAGCACCGGCTCCGAACGCGCGGGGATCGCCCGGCCGGCGTGTACGCCGGGCGCGGTCAGCGTCGGCGCGGTCTACGACTCCAACCTCGGTTCGGTGACGGCCGGCTCCGGCAACGGTGCGTGCACCGACAGGACCACGTCGGCCGACAAGATCGCGTGCTTCTCGCAGGTCGCGAACTTCCTCACAGTGCTGGCGCCCGGCGTGCTCATTACCGCGGCAGGCGTCACGTTTGGCGGCACGTCCCAGGCCGCGCCCCACGTCGCCGGGGCTGTGGCAGCGATCGCAGACGCCTCGCCGACGGCCGACCCGACCACGATCGACAATGCCCTTCGAGTCTCCGGTCCCGTGCTGAACGATCGGCTCGTGAACCGCGGTTTCCATCGACTCGACATCCCCGCGGCGATCGCGGCGCTCGGCTCCGCGCCACCACCACCACCGGTCGGTTCGTGCACGATCGAGGGGAGCGACCGCGGCAACCTCTTGGAGGGAACACCCGGCGACGACGTGATCTGCGGCAACGGTGGCGACGACGTGCTCGTTCCGAGCGGCGGGACGGACACGGTGATCGGCGGTGGCGGGATCGATCTCGTCTCCTTCGAGAACGCCTCGTTCGGGGTGGCGGTCGACCTCGCTGTGGGTAGCGCGACGACCGGATCGGACGTCGTGACGCTCGAACAGGTCGAGGGCGCGATCGGAACTCCGTTCGCCGACGAGCTCGTCGGAAACGGCGGCCAGAACGACCTCGTCGGTCTGGGCGGCAAGGACTTCATCGACGGCGGGGGCGGGTTCGATCTCGCACGGTTCGATTTCGCGACCAAGCCGATCCGCGCGAGCCTCGCCGGTGGCGTTGCACAGGGGGAGGGGGCCGATCGGCTCCTTCGGGTCGAAGGCATCGTGGGCGGTTCGGGCTCCGACGAGCTGGAAGGGAGCGGCGCCCGCGACGTGCTGGACGGGCGCAATGGCAATGACGTGATCTCGGGCCTGGCCCGGGCCGACACCCTGTTCGGCCGCGGCGGGGCAGACGCGTTGCTGGGGGGCCGCGGCGAGGACGACCTGTTCGGCGGCCCCGGCGCGGACACATGCGACCAGCAGACGGGAGACGGAACGATCTCCTGCTGAGCAGCAGAAGCGGTTAGCGCGCCAGAGCGAGGAAGTTCCTGATGATCTTCGGCCCGTCGGGCGTGAGGATCGACTCGGGGTGAAACTGCACGCCGAAACGCGGACGCGTCCGATCGCGCGTCGCCATCACCAAGCCGTCGTCGCTCCACGCCGCGAGCTCAAGACCATCCGGCAGGCCGACCCGTCTCACCACGAGCGAGTGGTATCGCGCCGCCTCGAACGGGTTCGGCACGCCGTCGAAGAGGCCCTTCCCGTCGTGGTGCACGAGTGACGCCTTCCCGTGGACCGGCGTCGCGCGCTCGACGATGCCACCCGCCGAAACGCCCAGAGCCTGATGGCCGAGGCACACCCCGAGGACGGGAGTTTCCTGGGGAAGGATCTCCAGCAGCTCGGGGAAGCACCCGGCGTCCTCCGGCCGTCCGGGTCCGGGTGACAGGACCACCGCCGACGGTTTGCGCTCGAGCAGACGCGCGGCCGGTTCGGCGTCGCTCTTCACCACCTCGGTTCGTTCGCCGAGGCTCTCGATCAACTGCACCAGGTTGAACGTGAAGCTGTCGTAGTGGTCGACGACGAGGATCACGTTCCCTGCTCCAACATGCTCTCCGCGTCGACGACCGCCGGCAGCAATGCGGCCGCCTTCGCATTCGTCTCCTCCAGCTCCACATCGGGATCCGAGTCCGCAACGATCCCCGCACCGGTTTGGACGTGCGCCCGGCCGTTCGCCACGACCGCCGTTCGGATCGTGATGCAGAAGTCGAGGTCGCCTGCGAAGGTGCAGTACCCCACAGCGCCCGCGTACGGTCCGCGGGGGGTCGGCTCATGTTCGGCGATGAGCTCCATCGCCCGCCGCTTCGGGGCACCGGTCACGGTCCCTGCGGGGAAGGTCACCGACAGCGCGTCGAGCGGATGACACCCGTTCGCGAGCTCGCCTTCCACGGTGCTCACGATGTGCATCACCTTCGAGAAGCGCTCAACGACCATGAGCTCAGTCGGTCGAACGGTGCCCGGCACGCAGACGCGACCGAGGTCGTTTCGAGCCAGGTCGACGAGCATCGCGTGCTCCGCGCGCTCCTTCGGGTCCGCAAGAAGCTCGTGCTCGTACAGACGGTCGCGGAGCTCGGTCTCCCCCCGCGGCCGCGTGCCCGCGATCGGTCTGCTCACGACCGTTCGTCCCTCGACGCGCACCAGCGGCTCCGGCGACGAACCCGCGAGCTCGAGTCCGAGCATCCGCACGAAGAACATGTACGGCGCCGGGTTCGTTACGCGGAGACGCCGGTACACGGGAAGGCCGCCGCGCGACGAGGTGAAGCTGACGCGACGCGACGGAACGACCTGATAGACGTCGCCAGCGAAGACGTGCTCCTTCATCGTCCGGACGATGTCGCGGAAGTGGTCGTCCGTCATGTTCGCGTCGCCGCCGCCCGAGTCGAGGAGTCCGTCGCCGAGCGGCTCGGGGGAAGGAGCAGCGGGCGACGAGACGCGGTCGGAGAGCTCCTCCAGCGCGTCCACGGCGCCGTCGTAGCCGCCGGCCGGAACGTGCGCGACGAGCAGCAGCCGCTGCCGCCAGTGGTCGAACACGATCGCCCGGTCGACGACGAGCAAGCCGATCGGTGGCGCCGGGGTCTCGCCGGGGGGAACGGGGTGTCCGTCGACGAGCTGCGCGGCCTCGTAGGAAAGGAAGCCGACGAGTCCACCCGTGAGCGAGGGGAGCCCGTCGACGCGCGGAGCTCGAAGGCGTGTCGCCAGGGAAACGAGATCGCGGCGAGCGTTGCCGGTTGAACGAACGTCGAAGCCCAGATCGCGGACGACGTCGTGAACGTGGAGGCCGCCCTCATCGAGGACGACGACGGCGGCAGGATCCCCAGCGACGAACGAGTACCGGCCCCAGCGCTCGGAACGCTCCACGCTCTCGAGCAGGACGCCCGGGCCGTCACCCGCTAGTGCAGGGAAGACGCCCACCGGCGTCGAGACGTCGGCGAGCAGCTCTGTCCACACCGGCGCGAGCGCGCCCGCAGATGCGAGTGCGTCGAACTCTTCTCGGTTGGGGAGCACCTTCAGCGCCCGTTCACCTCCTGTCGGGCGGCACCGGAAAGGGCGAACCCCGGGGTTCCGCCCGGGGCTCTCGTGTAATGCGGATTCGTCGAGCGAGGCTGCCGGACGCTAGACCCCCCTGGGCCAGGACCAGACCATCGCTCGAACGCTCATGTCGTGCCGATGGTCGCACCGCCGGGACGAGCACGTCAACGGGCGTTGTGTCGTCGCGCCGATGCCTGGACGCGAAATCGAGTCGTCGGCTAGGGTCACCTGCCTGCCGGGGGAGCCGAGCACGAGCGCCACAGAGAGATCGGGACGCACATGAGGACGAGGGCTCCTCTGCTCCTCGCCCTCTTCGTGGTGATCGGCGCAGTGGTCGCAGCACCCGCCTCGGGAGGTGACCACCATCGACGGGAGCGCCGGGTCGTCGCGCGCGTCATCGGTCGGGCCGTCGATCACGTGGAACCCTCGCCGCTCTATCGGTCGTCACTGAGCGATCCGCCAGCGCCTCGACTCGACGCGAAGCTCGCGAGCCTCGCGAGGCCAAGCGTCGAGTCGGCGCAGCACCCCGCCGCGCCAGCCATCGTCACGGGGTTCGACGGGATCGGCGACATCGACGGCAGGACCCCGGCCGACCCCACAGGCGCGCTCGGCGACACCTGGTTCTTCACCGCGATCAACGTGTCCTGGGCGCTGTTCGACCGGTCGGGCGTACCCGTGCTCGGTCCGGAGTCGCTCGAGAGCATCGATCCCACGCTCGGCGACGGCATCCTGTTCGACCCGAAGGTGATCTACGACCAGTACAACGACACGTTCGTCTTGGTGTTCCTCGAGTTCGGCGTGTCTCCGCAACGGTCACGGATCATCGTGACCACGATCCCGGATGCCACCGCGGCGGACACAACGACGTGGTGCACCACGGTACTCAAAGGTGATCAGCTGCGGGGGGACGGCGAGCAGTGGGCGGACTACCCTGGTCTCGGGTACACGGTCGATCGCGTGACCGTAACGACCAACCAGTTCGGGTTCGGCCGCAAGGTCCAGTTCCGCTACGCGCAGGTCCTCTCGTTCAAGAAGGACGAGCTCTACGACTGCACCGACGGGAGCGTCGCAGTGGACGTGATCACCGGGCGTCGGACGCGCAACCCCGACGGCTCTCTGGCGTTCACGCTGCAGCCGGCGCAGACCGTCGGCGCCCTGGGGACCGATCAGTACCTGTTGTCGTTCGAGCCGCGGGGCCGTCGTTCGTTCCACACGATCTGGCGCGTTCGGCCCACGGCGACCGGCGTGAGCGTCACGAAGGGCAGGATCCCGACGGGTCCCACTCGGCCGCCGTTCGCCGCGCTCCAAGCGGGCGCTCCGGACCCGTTCGATCCGGACTACTGGTGGGACGCCGGCGACTTCCGCCTGGTGAACGCCTTCTACGACGCCGATCGGAACGAGCTATACGCAGCGCACGCGGTGCGGAAGAACTTCAAGCCGGACATCGGATTGGATGGGTACATCGAGGCGGCCGCACGATGGTACGAGGTCGCTCCCGGCGTCGCGCTCGAGAGCTCCGCGATTGTGCGCAGAGGCGTGATCGGAGAACCGGACGTCGAGATCGGCTGGCCGGTCGTCGCGACCGACGTGCTCGGCAACCTGTTCGTGACCTACAACCGCGCGAGCTTCACGTTCGACGAGTTCCTCTCGGCGTGGATCGCGTCGATCCCTCCCGACTCGACTGAACCCTCGGAGCAGATACTCGTGGCGGGCGACGACCTGTACAACGCACGCCCGGGGCCGGAGCGCTGGGGCGACTTCAACGCGATCGGACGGGACCCGACGCAGGGCGCGGTGGTATTCGCCATCAACCAATACGCGACGGCGAACAACCTGTTCCAGCAGAGCGTCCACACCGTTCGAGAGGCCTGACCCCGCCCCGAACGTGAGCGGGCGCGGGCCGGGCGCTATCCTTTCCGCCCCATGAGGCTCTCGGCATTCTTCGCGCCTACCCTGCGCGAGGATCCCGCCGAGGCAGAGGTGCCCTCGCATCGCCTCCTGCTCCGCGCCGGGTTCGTCCGCCCCGTCGCCGCCGGCGTCTATACGACGCTGCCACTCGGACTCCGCTCGATACGCAAGATCGAGCGCATCGTCCGAGGGGAGATGGAGGCCTCGGGTGCAATCGAGCTCCGCATGCCGATCCTGCTCCCCGCGGACCCGTGGAAGGCGACCGGGCGCTACGAGCTCTACGGCGAGACGCTGTTCCGGCTGACCGACCGGCACGAGCGCGACATGCTCCTCGGGCCCACACAGGAAGAGGTCGTCACCGAGATCGTCGCCGCCGAGCTCCCGTCGTACCGAGATCTTCCGATCAACCTGTACCAGGTGGAATGGAAGTACCGCGACGAGTTCCGACCTCGGTTCGGCCTCCTCCGCGGCCGCGAGTTCCTCATGAAGGATGCGTACACGTTCGACCGCGACGAGGAAGGCATGCGGCGCTCCTACGACGCGATGCTGCGGGCATATCACCGCATCTTCGACCGATGCGCGCTGTCGTACGTCGTCGTCGAGGCCGAGCCGGGACAGATCGGCGGTGACGTGAACCATGAGTTCATGGCCCGTGCGGACGTCGGCGAGGATCTCTTCGTCGAATGCGCGAACGGTGACTACCTGGCCGACCGCAAGGCCGCTACGCCGATGCCGCCCGAACCCGTGGACGTGGTCGACCCGCATCCGCTGGAAAGGGTGCACACGCCCGACGCGGCGACGATCAATGCGGTGTCGGCGCTCCTCGGTCTCCCTGCCGAGCGGATGCTGAAGACCATGCTGTACGACGCCGGTGGACGCACCGTCGCGGTGCTGGTGCCCGGCGATCGCGAGGTCGAGGAGGCGAAGCTCGAGCGTGTGCTGTTCCCGGCGCCGGTGCGGCCGTTCGAGGAGGACGACTTCCGCTTGCGGGGGTTCGTCCGTGGTTTTGTCGGCCCGCAGGGACTCGACGGCGAGGCAACGATTCTGGCCGACCACTCCGTTCGCGGCGGCGTCGACTGGGTGACCGGGGCGAACGAGGCGGACCACCACGTCACAGGCGCGAACACGCCGCGCGACTTCCGGATCGACCGGTTCGAGGATCTCGTCGCGCTTCGCGACGGCGACCGCTGTCCCGTCGACGGCGGCCAGCTCCACATCGGACGGTCGATCGTCGTCGGTCACATCTACCAGCTCGGTACTCGATACTCGGGCCCTCTCGGAGCGACGTTCGTCGACGAGGACGGTACGAACCGTCCGTATCAAATGGGATCGCATGGGATCGGCATCTCGCGCATCCTCGCCGCGGCCGCCGAGCAGTTCCATGACGACCAGGGCCTGCGCCTGCCGAAGGCCCTCGCGCCGTTCGAGGTCGTGGTGGTCAGCGCGAACACCGACGACGACCGCGTCGCCGCCGAGACGGAGCGGATCTACGACGAGCTGTTGTCGCGCGGCGTCGACGTCGTGGTGGACGACCGCGGCGAACGCGCCGGAGTGAAGTTCGCCGACGCCGACCTCGTCGGTTACCCCGTGCACATCGTCGTCGGGTCGCGCGGCGTTGCGGCGGGTACGGCAGACCTGAAGCTCCGGGCCACCGGTGACCGGTCGCAGGCCCCGCTGACCGGTGCAGCCGAAGCGGCGGTGGCCCTGCTGTCGAGCGCACCCTAGGCTCCCTGCGTGCCATCCAAGCGCGCGCCGAACCACCTTCGCGACTTCGTCAAGATTGCCGAGGAGGTCGAAGGAGTGATCCAGCACGTCGGACGGGAGACCTGGGATCTCGTGCTGATCGACGTGAACGGACGGTGGGTCCGTGACGAATTCCCCACCGAAGACGCCGCCGAGGCGGCGTGCCGAGAGCTCGGCGTGCGGATGCACCGAGGATGGAACGACGCGAGGATGGTTCGCCGGATGAACGCCCGAGACCACTGGAATAGCCCCGGTGGTCAGCGCCGGGCGCTGTAAGTCACCGCCAACCGCGCGACGAACGCCTGGTGCCGCCTCACGAAACGCTGTCGGCTATACTCGTTTTCAGCAAACGGAGCGGTTGTCACCCGAAGTGGGCTCGCGCCCACTTTCTTTTTGGAGGGTGCGCTCAAGAAGTGGGCGAGCGGGAGCGCGCGAACGTCGTCCCCGCGGCGCGGGGGGTGCGCTCGGTGGGTGCGACAGATCGAGGAGCCGTCGAGGAGATGGTCCGGCCGGTGGTCGAAGCGGCCGGGCTCGAGCTCTGGGACGTGGAGCTTCGTGGCCAGGAGGGCCGGCCGGTCCTGCGGGTCACGGTCGACCGCGCGGGCGGCGTCGATCTCGACGCCGTCGCCGAGGTGTCGGAACGGCTGTCCCGACGCCTCGACCTCGAGGACTTCTCGGATCGGCCGTACCAACTGGAGGTCAGTTCGCCCGGCGTGGAGCGGGCGCTGCGCGAACCGCGTCACTTCGAGCAGAGCATCGGGCGGACGCTGAAGGTGAGGACGGCGGTGCCTGTCGACGGGCAGCGGGTGCATGAGGGCGCGTTGGTCTCGGCCGACGCGGAGGCGATCGTGATCGCATCCGACGGCGGAGAGCTGCGCGTCCCCTACGCGGACGTCGCGTCCGCGAAGACGAAGTTCGAGTGGGGCGCAGAGAAGAGGAACCGACGATGAATCAAGACATGATCGCGGCGCTGAAGGAGCTCGAACGCGAGAAGGGCATCGCGTTCGAGACGATCCTTGCCGGTCTCGAGGAGGCCATGGCGTCGGCATACAAGTCGTGGTGGAAGCAGCAGCACCCCGAGCTGGAGGAGGAGTCGTTCGGCGTGCGTTCGAGCATCGACCCCGAGTCGGGCGACCTCCGAGTTTGGCTCCAGCAGCTCGAGGTGACCGAGCACGAGGACGAGGAGACCGGCGAGATCTCGACCGACTCCAAGGTGCTGTCCGAGGAGGAGGTCGAGGTCACCGACGAGTTCAAAGGCCGCATCGGCGCGCAGACGGCGAAGCAGGTGATCTTCCAGAAGCTCCGCGATGCCGAGCGCGAGATGACCTACGAGGAGTTCGCCGGCCGCGAGGGCGACATCGTCACCGGCATCGTGCAGCAGTCCGAGCGCCGGTACACGCTGCTCGACCTGGGCAAGGTGGAGGCTCTGCTCCCGCAGGCCGAACAGGTACCGTCGGAGCCGTACCGGAACGGCGAGCGTCTCAAGGCGTACATCACCGAGGTCCGCCGCGGCACCAAGGGTCCGCAGATCGTCGTTTCGCGCACGCATCCGGGGCTGCTGAAGAAGCTGTTCGAGCTCGAGGTACCCGAGATCGAGGAGGGGATCGTCGAGATCAAGGCGGTCGCGCGCGAGCCCGGCCACCGCTCGAAGATCGCGGTGGCCTCCCGTGAGCCGGCGGTCGATCCGGTCGGCGCGAGCGTCGGGCCGAAGGGTTCGCGCGTTCGGAACGTCGTCACCGAGCTCCGCGGCGAGAAGATCGACGTCGTGCCGTGGGCGGCCGACCCCGCCACGTTGGTGGCGAACGCCCTCCAGCCCGCCAAGGTCAAGGAGGCGCGCGTCGACGACCAGACGCAGACGGCGCTCGTGATCGTCCCCGATTACCAGCTGTCGCTGGCGATCGGGAAGGAGGGGCAGAACGCACGCCTCGCAGCGCGTCTTACTGGATGGCGGATCGACATCAAGAGCGAGACGCAGTTCGCGGACGAGCAGCGCGGATCGCGGAGGGCCGCGCCGGCGAGCCTCGACGGCGGTTCGCACAGGCAGACGCAGGTGCCGACCGCCGATGGGCCGGTCTCGGAGCAGCCGGCCGCCGAGGAGTCCAAAGCCGCGGAAGCCTGACCCGTGAAGACGGCGCGCGAGCCCGAGCGCACGTGCGTCGGCTGTCGCGAGCGTTCGCCGAAGCGATCGTTGCTGAGGATCGCGGCGCCGTCGTCGGGCGAGATCGTCGTCGACTCGAGTGGTAGGACGTCGGGGCGCGGAGCCTACGTGCATCGGGACGCGGCGTGCGTCGCTGCGGCGTTCGCCCGGGGTGGTGCGCTGTTGCGCGCGTTGCGAGCGCAAGCGAGCACGGACGCAGCCGCTAGGCTTAGGCACGAGATGGAGCGGGAGCTGCAGGCATGAGGGTGCACGAACTGGCGAAGGAGCTCGCCGTCACGAGCAAGGAACTGCTCGCGTCACTGAGGGAGATGGGCGTCGATGGCCTCACGGCGTCCTCGTCCGTCCCGGACCAGGCCGTGCCGCGTCTGCGCGCATCCGGTGGGAAGGCCGTGCCCGAGGCCAAGATGAAGGAAGCGGTCGAGGAGCCGCTCCCCAAGGCTCGCCCTCGCCGGAAGCGCGTCGAGGAGGCCTCGGCACCCGAGCCCGCCGCCGCGACGCCCGCTCCGGCCCCCGTTGCAGAGCCGGCGGCGGCCGCACCGCCGCCCGCTCCGGAGCCCGAACCCTCGGGACTTCCCGTGCTTCGGGTGGTGAAGGGCGCGACGGCACAGGACATCGCCGAGCGAACGGACCGTTCCCCCGCCGACATCGTGAAGATCCTCATCTCGCTCGGCGACATGGCGACGGCGACGCAGTCGCTCTCCGACGACGCGATCGGGGGCGTCGCGCGAGAGCTCGGCTACGAGGCCGAGATCGTCGGCATCGAGGAGGAAGAGGAAGAGGAGGAGCAGGTCGACGACAGCGCGCTGGTTCCACGCGCCCCCGTCGTCACCATCATGGGCCACGTTGACCATGGGAAGACGCTTCTCCTGGACGCGATCCGCAAGTCCGACGTCGTCTCGCAGGAGTTCGGGGGCATCACCCAGCACATCGGCGCGTACCAGGTCCACGTCGACGGCCGCGAGGTGACGTTCATCGACACCCCGGGCCACGAAGCGTTCACGGCGATGCGGGCGCGAGGTGCACAGGTAACCGACATCGCGGTTCTCGTAGTCGCCGCCGACGACGGGGTGAAGCCTCAGACGATCGAAGCGCTCGACCACGCGAAGGCCGCCGGCGTGCCGATCGTCGTCGCCGTGAACAAGATCGACAAGCCCGAGTCTGATCCGGCGCGCGTTCGTCAGCAGCTCGTCGAGCAGGGGATCGTTCCTGCGGAGTGGGGCGGTACGTACGAGTTCGTCGACGTGTCGGCGAAGGCCAGGACGAATCTCGAGACGCTGCTCGAGACCATCCTGCTCGTCGCCGACGTCGAAGAGTTGAAGGGGAATCCAGAGGGCCGCGCGCGCGGAGCCGTCCTCGAGGCGCACCTCGACAAGGGCCGCGGACCAGTCGCTTCGGTCCTCGTGCAGAGGGGCTCGCTGGAGGTCGGCGACACCGTGGTCTCCGGAACGAGTTGGGCCAAGATCCGAGCGATGCTCGACGAGAACGGCCAACAGGTGAAGGAGGCCGGACCGAG
>DASUQY010000033.1:0-2598 GCA_036280315.1 Actinomycetota bacterium | reverse complement strand
ATCAGCAGGTCCGGGTTCAGCGCGAGTGCCATGGCGATCATCACGCGCTGACGCATGCCCCCCGAGTACTCGTGAGGGTACTGGCGAGCGCGTTCGGCGGGCTTGGGGATCCCGACGAGGTCGAGCATGTCGACGGCGCGATCCCACGCCTCTTTCTTCCCCGCTTTCTCGTGCGCGCGGACGGCTTCCACGATCTGCTCCCCGACGGTGTAGAAGGGATGGAGCGACGTCATCGCGTCCTGGAACACCATGCCCATCCGCTTGCCGCGGAAGTGACGGAGCTCCTCGGTGGGCAGGCGGAGCAGGTCCTGGCCCCGGAACAAGATCTCCCCCTCGATCCGGGCCTGCTTCGAGGTGACGAGCCCCATCACGGTGAGGAACGTGACGCTCTTCCCGGAACCCGACTCACCGACCACGCCGAGCGTCTCGCCCGCGTCGATCACGAAGCTCACGCCGTCGACGGCCTTGACGATCCCGTCCGGCGTCGGGAAGTGAACCTTGAGGTTTCGAACCGCGAGGAGCGGCTCGGCCGACGAAGTGCCCAGGGCGCCGTCGGTCATGCGTACTTGATCCGCGGATCGAGGAACGCGTACAGCACGTCGACGACGAGGCTCATGATCGCCACGGCGAGCCCCGCGAGGACGACGACCGCGAGGATCACCGGGAGGTCGCCGTTCCCGGTCGCTCGAACGACGTACGTCCCCAGACCGGGAAGGTTGAAGACCGTCTCGGTGATGATCGCGCCGCCAAGGAGTGTCCCGAAGTCGACGCCGAACAGGGTCACGACCGGGGTGAGGCTCGAGCGGAGCGCGTGCTTGAACACGACCTTGCGTTCGGAAAGACCCTTCGCTCGCGCCGTTCGGATGTAGTCCTCGCTGAGCGTCTCGAGGAGGTTGCTCCGCACCATGCGCGCGTAGAACGCAGCGAACAGGAGGGCCAGCACGGACCAGGGCAGGATCATGTGGAGGAACCACTGGGACGGGTCCTCGGTGAACGGAACGAACCCGGTGCCCGGCAGTACCTTGAGCTGCTGCCAGAAGACCCACAGCGCCATGAGGCCGAGCCAGAACACCGGCGCCGACACACCGAGCAGCACGAACCCCATCGCCAGCCGGTCCGCGACCTTGCCCCTGTTTAGCGCCGAGATGATCCCGATGACCACGCCGACGACCAGCCACAGTACGGCCGCCCCGACGGCGAGCTGGAACGTGACGAACGCCCGCTCGAACAACACCGGCCTGATCGGCGATCGTGTGAGGAACGAGAACCCGAAGCCCGGCCATCCGTACTCGTCGCCGAGGAAGATGCGCTGCACGAAGAGCAGGTACTGCATGTAAGCGGGTTCGTCGAGGCCGAGGGACTCCTTGACCTGCGCGATCAGACGGGGAGTGGGGGCCCTGCCAGCGAACAGGATCGACGGATCGGTCGGCGGCATGACGAAGAAGATCACGAACGTGAACAACGTGACCAGGAAGAGGACCAGCACGACCCAGAGCAGGCGACGGATCAGGTACCTACCCATGCAGGTTCCTCAGACCGCGGTCACGTAGAGGGAAGCCGCTGCGAACGTCCACGTTTGGCGATTGTATGGGCTGGAACGGGACAGCCGTCGCCCAGGCTTCCCTGGGCGACGGCTCCCCTCGCTACCGACCGCTAGGCGCCCTCTGCCGACGGATCGACCGCGACCTTCGAGAACGCCGTCACGCCGGCGAACTGGTCGAAGTCCCACGCCGTCACCGCCGGACCGATCGTCGTGAGGATGTTCGGCCACAGGTACGGGACCCACGGCACGATCTCCTCCATCAGCTTCTCGTCCAGTGCCAACCAGCACTCGTTCGTGGCCGTCGCGTCGCCCTCGAGCGCGACTTGCTTGCAGTTGTCGATGTCGGCATCGACGCTTGGCGTCCTCACGAAGTCGATGCCGCACTCGTCCGCCTTCTCGGGCGTAAGGCCCACGAGCGAGTAGTTGAAGTTGCCCTCACACGCGATGCCGCGTCCGTCGAACAGGAACCCCACGAACGACGAGGAGTCCGGGAAGTCCTTGCCCCATCCCGGGTTCATCCCGAGCGGCGTCTCGTTCGAGACGGTCTGGATGATCGTGTAGTGGTCCTCGGCCTCGCGGACGTCGACCTCGATCCCGATCTGCGCCAGCGCGTCGACGACGACCGGCTCGGACTCCGTCCATGGCGACGTGTTCCGGTTCACCATCAGGAGCCCTGAGCACTCCGGAGCGTCGCACACGCCGTCGCCGTCGCTGTCATAGGCCGACTGCCGCATCTCCTCCTTCGCCGCGTCCAGATCGCCGGCCCAGTTCGGCGTCGAGTACGGGTCGTACTCCTCGTTCGTCGGACTGCCTCCGGTCATGTTCGGCGGCTGGATGTGCGTGGCGACGTCACCGCTGATCTGACCGCCCCAGGCCTGCAGGATGCTGGCCTTGTCCATCACCAGGTTCACCGCTTTTCGGACGTGGATGTCGTCGAACGGCGGTGTGGTCAGGTTCATCGTGATGTACCACGTGCGGTCGTCGTCGCCGGCCTTCAACTTGTCCTGCAGCTCCTCGCTCGTCGAGTACCGCTGGAGCACGTCGGCCGGCGGGTT
>DASUQY010000032.1:0-8223 GCA_036280315.1 Actinomycetota bacterium | reverse complement strand
GGATCGGCGCAGTTCGCGGCCGTCTCGATCATCCGTGACGCCGGCAGCGTTGCCGCGGCGGTCACCGCGGCGCTCCTTCTGAACGCTCGATACGGACCGATCGGTGTCTCGGTCGCCCCCTACCTCACCGGATCGTCGTGGTCGCGGCTCGTCCGGGCCCAGCTCGTGGTCGACGAGTCGTGGGCGCTCGCTTCCGAGGGCGACGGGCGGTTCAACAGCCGCGTGTTGATCGGCGCCGGCCTCGTTCTCTACGCGAGCTGGGTGCTTGGAACCGCGATCGGCTCGATCGCGGGCGACGCGCTCGGCGATCCGGCTGCCCTCGGACTCGATGCGGCGTTCCCGGCGCTGTTCCTAGCCCTCCTCGTTCCGCAGCTGCGCGGTCGCACGCCAATCATGGCGGCGCTATTCGGGGCGGCGATCGCCCTCGCCCTCACGCCCATCACGCCGGCCGGGATCCCGATCATCGCCGCGAGCGCCGCGTGTCTCCTCGGGCTCCGCCGATGACGTCGACGTGGATCGTCGTTACGGCCGTGGGGCTGGGGACGATCGCCATCAAGGCGGTGGGCCCGGTGCTGATGGGCGGCCGACCGCTCCCCCGGCGGCTCACCGGCGTCGTCGGACTTCTCGCGCCGGCGTTGCTGGCCGCGCTGGTGGCGGTTCAGACCTTCGGCTCCGGCCGCGCGCTCGTCGTCGACGAACGCGTCGTCGGTGTCCTCGTTGCGGCGATCGCTCTCATGACCAAAGCGCCGTCAAGGAGGCTGAGCTACGACGCGCGGTTGCTGTTCGTCGTGGTGATCGCCGCCGCCACCACGGCAACGGCCCGCGCACTCATCTAGAGGAGCGATCCTCAGCAGGCGAGCGGGCCGGGCCACAGGTGCTCGATGAGGTAGGCGCAGGGCTTGATCCTCGTCCACGGAACCTTGGACAAGTCTTCGGCTCTGGCCCCCTCGTAGACGCACGCCCCCGAGATCGGCTCGAACGTCAGCACCGCACCCCGGAGGTTCCAGCGATAGGTCCCCCGATCCTGTGGGCACCATGGATCGTTGAACAACGTGATCCGGTCTCCCCGCAGGGTGAACATCCCCAGGGCCCTGAACCCCGACATCTGGTGGTTCAGCCAGTAGTTCCCCTGGAAGAGCACGAGCGTGCTGACGCCGGCATTCGGGAGGTATGGGGGACACCGGGCGCAGCGGAACGGCAGCACCCCGCGCACGTCCTCCAGGGTGAGGATTCGCAGGTAGGTCCCGTCGATCGGGGTTGGGTCCGGGGGCGGCGTCGGCGTGGTGTATGGGTAGGGTTCGTCCCGCGGCTCCAGGGTGAACACCGGGTCGGAGAAGAGCGGATGGGTGGTCCGCCGCGTTGGTGACGGCGACGCCGAATCTGCGGCCGATGCCGACGCCTCGGCGGTCGGAGAGGGTGTGCCACCTGGCTCCGAGGTGCACGTCACGAGCAGGATCAGCATCACGGCTGCGGGGGCACACCGTGACCACTGCGTGGTTTTCAGGCCACTCGTCGAGCCGGGCATGACTGTTGTTCAGCTTATGGTGGTCTTGGGTGACCTGTCAAAATAGAATGCTGGTCATGTCATGAACGAGGCAGAGAAGCGGCGTCTCGGGGAGGACCTTGAGCCCGGTTACCGGCCGACGGCGCCGGGGCGACTCCATCTCGTTCAAAAGTTCATCAACTCGTGGAATCACGAATTCCCGACCGAGTGGGATCGCCTCGGTACCCCAGAGAAGGCCAAAGCATGGCTCGTCCGGTGGGACCTGCTCGAGCCGGATGCCAGGCTCACGGAGCCCGAACGTATCCGACTGGTTCGGCTGCGGGAGTCTCTGCACGCGCTCGCCGACGTGAACCGGGACGGCGCCGAGCTCGCGAACGGCGATCTCATGGTGCTCGACCGCGAGGGCAAGGCTGTGTCTCGATTCAGCTTCGATCGGGATGGAGGGATAACACTCGAGCCCACGGCATCCGGTGTGGACGGTTCGATCGCGCGTCTGCTCATGATCGTCTTCGAGGCGCAGCTGGGCGAAACATTCGGCAGGCTCAAGAGCTGCCGGCAGTGCGGCTGGGCGTTCTACGACCGATCGAAGAACCGCTCCGGCAGCTGGTGCGCGATGTCGATCTGCGGGAACCGAAAGAAGAACCGCACATACCGCCGCCGAAAGGCCACAAGTCTGCCCGTCGGACGTGACCTGACAGGAACGACCCCTGATCCCGAAGGGTTCGCTAGCTGACGACCTGCCCGATCAACGGGGGAGTGTGGTGGCCTCCTCTTGACTGTGGAGCGGGCGACGGGAATCGAACCCGCACCACCAGCTTGGAAGGCTGGAGCTCTACCATTGAGCTACGCCCGCGTGCATCCGAAGCGTAGCAGCGAGATCTGACGCCTCGTCTCCTCAGCTCGACTTCTGGCCGCTCCGGAGGTCCATCCAGTTCTTTTCGATCGAGATGTACCTCTGCCACGCGGTCACCCATCCTTGGTCGTTCCGCGGGAAGCGCTCGACGGGCTGCTGCGGCGCGTTCCGGTCCCAGATCCCGAAGTAGTCGGCGCCGTAGCCGAGCAGGTACTGCGATCCCGTATGGGTGAACTCGATCTTGACGTCGGACGTCGGCTGCGTCGTCCGGGCAGCCGCTGCAGTCTGTGTGGCTGCCGGCGCGTCTTGCGCCGCAGGAGGTTCCTCTGCTGCCGGAGGCTGCGATTGCGATGACGTCTGCGATGCCGAGACCGCGGATGGGTCAGCCGCGGGCGTAGGGACGCTCGTGGGCTGCGGCGTGGGGACTTGCGCTGCAGGTACCGCCGCAGCCGGCGTCGGCTGAGGTTTCGCCTCGGACGCGACGGGCTGCGCGGGACGGTCCGCCGGTACCGGCTGAACCACCGTCGTCTGCGGCACCGGCCTCAGGACATCCCTCAGCCCGCTCTTTGGCTCTTCCATCTTGGGCCGCGCACCCTCGGCCCCCGCCGGGATCTCGTCGACCAGCCACGTCTGACACCAACGGCAGCGGATCGCGGCGTCCTTGATCTCCTCCGCGCAGTACGGGCACGTTTTCATGGAACGCTCCTTCGGCCGAGACGGGAGGAAGCCTATCGAGACGCCCGGGCGAACGCGTCAGGCGCCTTTGACGATCTCGCCGCCCTTCATGACGAACCCGACCTCGGTCAACACGTCGACGTCCTCGAGTGGGTCGCCCGCCACTGCGATCAGGTCGGCGAACAGCCCAGGCTCGATCGATCCGACGCGATCGCGCCACCCCATCAGGTCCGCGGCAACGACGGTCGCGCTCTGCACGGCCTGCATCGGCGTCATGCCGAACTTCACCATGTAGGCGAACTGCTTCGCGGCCATCGCGTGCGGGTACACACCGCTGTCCGTCCCGAACGCGATCTTGACGCCGGCGTCGACACACTTCGCGAACCCGTGCCGCTGCGCCTCGGTCGTCTCGTCGTTCTTGCGCAGCACTTCGGCGGACCACCCGTTCGCGTGGCCCTGTTGTGCGATCCAGTCGCCGTTCCACACGTCGGCGACGAGATATGCGCCGGCGCCCTCCATCAACGAGATCGCCTCGTCGTCCATCAGCGAACCGTGTTCTATCGACCGCGCACCGGCGCGAACGGCACGCTTGATCCCCTCCGCGCCGTGGGCGTGGGCTGCGACGTGCGTCTCGTACAGTGCGGCCTCCTCGACCGCCGCGCGAAGCTCTTCTTCGCTGAACTCCGGCGCACCGGGAACCGTTCCCTCCGTCAGCACCGCGCCGGTCGCGATGACCTTGATGAAGTCGGCGCCACCGTGGAGGATCCGCCGCACGGCGTTTCGAACCTCGTCCGCCGAGTTCGCCACGCCGAACCGCAGATCGCGCGGGACGATCGCGTCCACGTCGGGTGGCAGCCCCGTCAGGTCGCCGCCGCCGCCCGAGCAGGTCACGTACGCGCCGGCGCACATCATCCGCGGCCCGAGCACGTCGCCCCGATCGATCGCGTCGCGCAACGCCACGTCGACGAACGCCCTGAACGTACCGATGTCGCGAACGCTGGTAAAGCCGGCCATGAGCGTGTCGCGTGCGTTGCGAACCCCGGAGAGTGCCTCCTGCGCTCCGCTGCGCTGTAACAGCGCGGCGTACCCGTGGCCGGTTTCGAGCTCACCGATCAGGTGCGCGTGGCAATCGATGAGTCCGGGCAGGACTGTGTACTGCGACAGATCGATGACACGTGTGCGTTCTCCGTACGTGCCGCCATCCGGTTCGATCGACTCGATACGCTGACCGCGAACCGAGATCGCCTGTGCCCGCTTCACGTCGCCCTCGCGAACGTCGATGAGTCGTCCCGCGCGGATGAGCGTCGTATCGGGCACCTACGGCTCACCGAGCCGAAACGTGAGATCAGCCGTGAGCTCTGGGACGTCCATCTGGGCTTTCTGCAGGCGTCCGCTGTAATCCCAGTTCATCGCTTGCCACCGCGTGAACTGGTCGAGCACCCACACGCCCGACTGGCGCGAACCGTTCCCGCTCCTCCCGTTGCCGCCGAACGGCAGGTGCGCTTCGGCGCCGGTCGTCGAGTTGTTCACGCTCACCATGCCAGCCGAGATCCGCTCGCGGAACCGGAACACGTTCTTCGGGTCGTTCGTGTAGATCGATGCAGAAAGCCCGTAGCCGTGGCCGTTCGCGAGCGCCAGCGCCTCGTCGAAATCGTCGAACGACGCCACGCCGACGATCGGGCCGAACGTCTCCTGTTTGTACAGGTCGTCCTCCATCGTCACGCCGTCGACGATCGTGGGGTGAACGTAGAGACCGGCGTCGGGATCGCCGACGAACCCGTCACGAGGGCTCTCAACCGTGATCCGGCCCGTCCCACTCGAGCCATACAGGTCGTGGTGCGGCTGCACCCAGTCGAGCCATCCGAGGAATCGATCGCAGAAGCGCGAGCTGATCATCGGTCCGTACAGGACGTCTTCGAACGGGTCGCCGATCGCGCCCGTCTCGACCGCGCGAGCGAACCGAGACAGGAACTCGTCGTGCACCGAGCGATCGACGATCACGGTGCCGAGCGATGTGCACCGCTGTCCCGCCGTGCCGAAACCGCTGAACAGCGCGCCCTCGACGGCGAGGTCGAGGTCCGCGTCCGGCATCACGAGGAGCGGGTTCTTCCCGCCCAGCTCCAGGGTCGGCGACTGAAGGTGCCGACCACAGAGCTCTCCCAGCCGCCGCCCCACGTCAGTCGAGCCGGTGAACCCGACCTTGTCTACGAGCCCCTCGCCGAGGGCACGCTCCAGCCCCTCGAACGTCGTGGCGCCGTCCGCGAGCACCATGTTGAACACGCCCGCCGGGAAGCCGGCGTGTGCGAACAGCTCCGCGAGCGCCTGCGACGTGGCCGGCGCATATTCGGCGGGCTTCCACACCACGGCGTTCCCGCACAGCACCGCCGGCACGAGATACCAGGACGGAACGGCCACCGGGAAGTTCCCCGCGGTGACGATCGCCGCCACGCCGACAGGGTTCCGGAACGTGAACAGCTGTTTGTCCCGCAGCTCACTCGGCACCGTCATCCCGTAGAGGCGGCGCCCTTCCGACACGAAGAAGTTGCACGTGTCGATGACTTCCTGAACCGAACCGCGCGACTCCTTGATTGGCTTTCCGATCTCGCGCGTCATGATCCGCGCCAACAGCTCTGCGTTCTCCTCGACTAGCCGGCCGAGCTGCTGGATGGCGCGCCCGCGAACGGGCGCCGGCACGCGCGCCCACGCCATCTGCGCCTCACGAGCGGCACGGCACGCCTGCACGAACGACGTCGCGTCGCCGAGACGCGCTTCGGCGACCTTCTCGCTTAGCCGCGCGGGGTTACGGATGTCGAGCGTTCCACCCGGCGCGCCCTTGACCCACCTGCCGTCGACGAACGAGGCGACCGAACGCGTCATGGCCCCATCCTACGAGGCGTCGCGCCGCGGCTTCTCGTGCCTGAGGAGCATCAGTGAGTGCGCGACGACGTTGACGTTGACCCGCTCCCCCCGCGCGAGCGGTCGGCCTGGCTGCGCCGTGTTGATCAGGACGCGCCACTGTCCCTGTTCGTCCTCGATCCGGGGCATGACGAAAGCGCGTGACCTCGTCCCCGCGTTCAGCAGCATGAGAATGGTGTTCCCGAAGATGGGGCGGCCGCGTTCGTCAACCTCGTCGGTCGCCCTGCCGTGCAGCAGCATCCCCAGCGCATGGTTCGACTGGTCGTCCCAATCGCCCTGAGTCATCTCGGTGCCGTCGGGACGCAGCCAGGACAGGTCCTTCGCCTCGCCGCCGGGAAGCGGCCGACCGGTGAGGAACGTTCGCCGACGAAGTACCGCGTTCGAACGGAAGATCCCCAAGAGCTCGCGGGTGAACGCGAGGAGCGCTCTGTCCTCGGAAGACAGATCCCACTCCACCCATGAGATCTCGTTGTCGAGTGCGTACGCGTTGTTGTTTCCCTGTTGCGTGCGCCCTATCTCGTCGCCAGCAAGGAGCATCGTCACGCCCTGCGACAGGATCAGCGTGCCGAGGAAGTTCCGCTTCATGCGTTCGCGCGTGGCGTTAATCCGCGCCGATTCTGTCTCGCCTTCCGCACCCCAGTTCCGGCTGTAGTTGGCGTCGGTCCCGTCGCGGTTCGCCTCGCCGTTCGCCTCGTTGTGCTTGCGCTCGAAGGTCACGAGGTCGTGGAGCGTGAACCCGTCGTGGGCGGTGACGAAATTCACGCTCGCGTAAGTCCGACGACCACTCGCGGCATACAGATCGCTCGAGCCGGACAATCGAGAGGCGAGCTCGGGCACCTGGCCCTGGTCACCGCGCCAGAACCTGCGAACGCAGTCGCGGTATCTCCCGTTCCACTCCGCCCAGCCCGTGGGGAAGTTGCCGACCTGATACCCGCCCTCCCCGAGGTCCCACGGCTCCGCGATGAGCTTCACGTGCCCGATCACCGGGTCCTGCTGGATGATGTCGAAGAACGTCCCCAGCCGGTTCACCTCGTAGAGCTCCCGCGCGAGAACGGGTGCCAGGTCGAACCGGAACCCGTCGACGTGCATGTCGCCGATCCAGTAGCGGAGGCTGTCCATGATCATCTGCATGGTTCGCGGGTGGATCATGTTCAAGCTGTTACCGGTGCCGGTGAAGTCCATGTAGCGGCGGCGGTCGTTCGGCTCCAGCCGGTAGTACGCGTCGTTGTCGATCCCGCGCAGCGATAGCGTCGGTCCGAGATGGTTCCCCTCGCCGGTGTGGTTGTAGACCACGTCGAGGATGACTTCGATGCCCGCCTTGTGGAGCGCTTTCACCATCGACTTGAACTCGTCGACCTGCTGTCCCCCGCCGCCGGTCGCGTACGCGACATGCGGTGAGAAGAAGCCGATCGAGTTGTACCCCCAGTAGTTCGCCAGGCCCCGTTGGACGAGCGCGCGCTCGCTGACGAACTGGTGGACCGGGAGGACCTCGACAGCGGTGACGCCGAGCGAGAGCAGATGGTCGAGGATCGGATCGGACGCCATACCGAGGAACGTCCCGCGCAGCTCGGGGGGCACGTCGGGGTGGCGCATCGTCATGCCGCGGACGTGACACTCGTAGATCACGGTTCGATTCCACGGTGTGTCGGGCGCCCGGTCGTCGCCCCAAGTGAACGCAGTGTCCACGACGACGCCCTTCGGCATGTGGCCGGCGCTATTGCGGTCGTCGAAGGCGAGGTCCTCCGCGGGATCGCCGATCCGGTAGCCGTACAGCGAGTCGTCCCAGTCGATCGTGCCGGTGATCGCCTTCGCGTACGGGCATATCAGCAGCTTGTTCGGGTTGAAACGGTGCCCCTCCTGCGGCGCGTACGGTCCGTGAACGCGGAACCCGTACAGGGTCCCGGGCCGCGCGTCGGGCAGATACGCGTGCCACACGAGATCCGTGCGTTCGCGCAGCTGGATGCGCTGGGACTCGGCGGCGTCGTCCGGCCGCTCGAACAGGCAGAGCTCGACGGCCGTGGCGTGCTCTGAAAAGAGCGCGAAGTTCACCCCCTCGCCGTCCCACGTCGCGCCGAGCGGCGAAGGCGAACCGGGCCAGACGCGCGAGGTCAGGAACCTTCCTCCGGGGGGCCAACGCTCGCGCCGTCGCGCTCGCTTCTTGGGCCCCCCGACCCCCCGGCCTCCGGGGGGCGAACGCTCGCGCCGTCGCGCTCGCTTCTTGGGCCCCCCGACCCCCCGGCCTCCGGCGTGAGGAAGACCGCGCCGAGGGGCGGCA